>JANTHA010000040.1 GCA_024762625.1 Thiotrichaceae bacterium | reverse complement strand
GCCGCCAGTACATTCATGAATCGCACAAAAATTGGCGGCTATGGCGAGTTACATTACAACGACTTGGATGGCAAAAAATCCGAGCTTGATCTACATCGTTTTGTGTTGTTTTTTGGACATGATTTTAATGACAAGGTGCGTTTTTTCTCCGAACTTGAAATTGAACACGCGATTGCCGGTGAAGGTCAAAAAGGCGAGGTTGAAGTCGAACAGGCCTATGTCGAAATGGATATCAACGATCATCATTCGGCCAAGGCAGGTGTTTTCCTGATACCGGTAGGGATCATTAATGAAACGCATGAACCAACAACCTTTTATGGCGTAGAACGCAATCCACTGGAGAAGAATATTATTCCGGCAACCTGGTGGGAAGCTGGCGCAGGTTTGAGTGGACGACTTGGCAGCCTCGGTTTCAGCTATGATGCAGCGATTACATCCGGACTCGAGGTTGATGCAGCTTCGGTCAATATCCGCAGTGGCCGTCAAAAAGCAGGAAAAGCGACGGCTGAAAATCTCGCGTTCACAGGCCGCTTAAAATACACCGGCATGCCAGGTCTGGAACTGGCGGGAACCGTTCAGGTTCAGGATGACATTACCCAGAAAGGCGGCGACGGTGTCAATGGCGCTGTTCTGTCTGAAGTTCACGCCAAACTGAACAAAGGCAAATTTGGCGCGATTGCGCAATATGCGGCCTGGAACATTGAAATTGATAAGCCATCCCTCAAAAACAAGGATTTCCAGGATGGTTTCCTGCTCGAAGGCTCTTACAAAATTACTCCCAAACTGGGCGTTTTTGCACGGCACGTCGCCTGGAGCAATACTGAGGGCGTCGACAAGGAACAGCAAAACTACGGCATCAATTACTGGCCACACGAAAATGTAGTGCTAAAAGCGGATATTCAACAGCAAAATAACGAAGCTGGCGATGCGGATGGTTTCAATCTGGGCGTAGGCTATCAGTTTTAAACAGGAATAGTTTGAAGTGATTAATAAAAGATTTCGCAGCTCCGGTTTGTCTTACGATATATTTTTTTCCAGGAAAACAATTGGTTTTTTACTAGGCCTCATGCTGATTTTTTCGCTATTCATCAGCCCCACGATCAGTGCCGACGCCAATGGACAAGCCGGAACCTACAAAACCCGGCAGGTTTTTCTCAAGGAAAATTTTTCTGGTCGCATACCGGCCCTCCAAACTATCTGGCTGCGCGGCGCTTTAAAAGAACAGGTCAATGCTATCCTTGACCATCCTTATGGAAAATTACGCGTCAAATACTGGCTTGCCGGCCAGCGTTCAGCCTGGGTTCTGGATGAAATCGGCAAGGAAAAGCCGATCACCACCGGTGTGATTATCACCAATGGCAGGATTAGCAAGGTGGAAATACTGGCGTTCAGGGAAAGCCGGGGCTGGGAAATTAAATACCCGTTTTTCCTCAGGCAATTCTTGAACGCCAGCTTGCGCGCCAATAACCAGCTAGATAAGAATATTGATGGCATCACTGGCGCAACCCTGTCAGTTCGCGCCGTCAATAAGCTATCACGCATTGCGCTATTGCTGCATAAACAGGTAACGCAGCCTCAGCAAGCCGCCAGCAACTGATTAACCAGCATATGTTCAAACAGCGAAAAAAGTGGCTGCGTCTATTCTTTCTGCATCGCTATACCGGACTGATCGCCGCTTTTTTCGCTATTGTGCTTTCTGTGACCGGCTTACTGCTGAACCACACCGAAGCGTTTGGGCTAAGCCATAAAATGGTGTCCATCCCGTGGTTGATGCGCATCTATGGTATTCAGACGTCTGAAGTAACACAGGCATTTTTAGTCAACGATAGCAACGATAACAATAAAAGCTGGGTCATTGAGTATGACAGCTCGCTCTATCTAAGTCGGATCATTCAACCCCGGCATAGCCAAACACTGGAGTGCGCTACACCCCTGAGCGGCGCAGTGAAAACAGACGAATTACTGATCACCGTCGCTACAGATCAGGTTTGCCTGTTCACGCACAAGGGGGAACTGGTTGATCAAATCAGGCCAGCTCAGGGCAAGCAGATAAACCGACTGGGCAAAAGTAAAGGCGGAGCCGTCATCCTGCAAACCAGTGGCGGCTATCAGCAACTCAACCCGGATATGACCGGATTTGCGTCACTGTCGAAAGCGCCTTCTAGCGTTCATTGGTCTGCACCTTCTCACGCCCCGGCGTCAATCATCAGCCCGCTCAAACAGCTACACAAAGGCGCGGGTCTGCCGCTTGAACGCATTATTCTTGACCTGCATAGCGGCCGGATTGTCGGCCTGGCGGGCGTCTATTTCATGGATATTGTCGCCATGCTGCTGATTTTTCTCGCCAGCTCGGGTTTTATTATGTGGTTTAGGCGCAAACAAAGACACAAGCAGGGTCGAGCTAAATGAACCAATATACAGTGCCTGATACAACATCTGATACAAAGCACAATACAAAAAATGCACAGAAAAATTAATCGCTGTGCATTTTGTTTTAAGGTAGTTTTCAGATTGAATAATTACAGCGCATTCAAACGACTATCCAGAGACGCCTGCCTGATCACGCCGCGGCCGCCGATACGCGACTTAATCGCCTGCGCCAGTTGATGCACCGCCATGGCGTAATGACTACTATGGTTATAACGCGTAATCACATAGAAATTCTTTCCACCCAGCCAAAGTTCATCGCCATCGTAGGTATCAAGTTTGATCAGGCTGGCTTTGCCGGAAATATTGCCAAGCTTGCCTGCAACAACGCCTTTGCGTTTCAAATGGGATAGGCTGTGGTTGCTTTTGAAACCAGTACGCAATGTCTTGTAACTGGAACTGGTTGACATGGCGGGCACCGCGACCGTGCCGCCAGGACGCCAACCGTGTTTGCTAAAATAATTCGCAACGCTGGCGATCGCATCGTGTGGCGTCCATAAATTAACACCGCCTCTGCCGTCGAAATCAACACCATAACGCTTAATATTGCTCGGCATGAACTGACAAAGCCCGAGCGCGCCAGCATAAGACGCCATCGGTTTTAATGGGTCGAGTCCGGCCTGGCGAGTCATTAATAGATAACTTTCCAGTTCGCTGCGAAAGTATTTTCCGCGACGCGGGTTATCAAAGCCCATCGCGGCCAATGCATCAATCGCCCTGTTTTTGCCGATATTGCCACCATATCGCGTTTCTACGCCAATAATTCCCAGAATATATTCCTGCGGCACGCCATAGCGATCTTCAGCTCGCTGTAGCGCAACACGGTTGCTGCGCCAGAATTGTATACCCTTGCTGATGGTTTTTTCAGTCAGGAAGTTACCGCGATAGCGCGTCCAGCGCCCCGGACGGGGGTTTTTATTTTTGTTTTTCCTCCCATATGCATCCGCATAAGCCATGCGCTTTAAAAAGGGGGTCGCTTTGGTATTGGAAAACAGATAATTTAAATAGCCGCGATCAAAACCATATTTGTTGACCATCTTGTTAATGAAGGCGATTGTTTGAGGATTGCCAGCGTAATCTCCGCGCAATGCTGCATAACGCTTCTTGGCGGACGTAGCTTTATAATGCACCGCATGATTTCTGGATCCGCTCTGGAACTGCTGACGCGCCTTTTTCTTTCGCGCCTGGTGAATGGCGGCGTATTTTTTACGGCGCTGTTCAGCTTTGTATTTATTGATGTAATACTGTTGCGTCTTGCCGCTCTTTCTGGAAACAAGCGCAACGGAAGACGGTTTTGTCTCGGGCGTTTTCAGTTTGTAGGTCGCGTCAACTTTAGGCGTCTTAATCGTTGCCGCATATACTTGCGCCCGTTTTACTTCTTTCGAGCCGGCTGTTGTATTAACCGGGTTTGAGCTGCATGAAGAAAGCGCCAGTGTGAAAACACACCAGCCCATTGTTTGAATCAGTCCTTTGTTATCCATGATATCCCCCTTGATTTCATCCTTGCGTACTTAATGTACGATGAATACAAACAGGATTCTACATAAATAACTTAAATGCAAGCTGAATAGACAGACCACTTCACATCTAAATCAGAGATAACTTACTTCTTGTTGTCAAATATTCCCCATTTTGACAAATCAACCATATTGCCAGCTTCTTCGGCAAAGGGCGGCACCTGGTTGGCGACCGCATCGGAAACTGTTACCGGATCCGGTGTGCTAATCAAAGGAAAATGCCATCCGCCTGGCATTTCTCCAAGGTCGCGCGGCCCGCTTGAGACAGTATCCCAGCTTTCATCCGTGAAATCGGTATAAAAATCAGGCCAGATATTACGCTCATCACCCCAGGCTTTTTTACGCGTTTTTTTGCTTTGCTTGAAAAATGGCATTGTCCCTGAATTGTTATCTCCGAACATATCTTTCATCGGGTTTGTCGGGAAGCCCCCGAACGTGTTATTTCCGCCATTATTAAAAAACGGCATAGCCCCCCCCGAGAACGGGAAACTGTCATTTTGTCTGGTAGCATAGCCACGATAAGGCATGCTTCTACCATAACTATTGCCATAAGCGTATTGTCGACCACTAGGGTAAGCCGGATAGGTAGGATATCGATTAGCCAGAACGCCTGGATAAGGAGCAGGCGGAGCATAACCATATGGGTTTGGGGCAGGAGCGGCGTAAGCATAAGGACTAGGAACAGGCGCGGCGTAACCATAAGGGTTTGGAACAGGCGCAGCATAAGGATTGGCATAAGCGCCCGTATAGCCCTGACTATAAGGCACCAGATAGGGAGTAACGCCTAAAGGCTGCGTCCGTGGGACAATGGGCATTGACGGCGTAATCAGTCTAGACGGCGCAGTCAAAACATTATTTTGGGCTGTCAGACCCGGCGTCTTCCAGTCATTGGTATGCTCCGATAACGGAGGATAATCACTGGAATGATCAATTGCAGGCTCCGATAATGGAGGATAATCATTAGAATCAACAATCGTTTCTGGTGGGTAATCCCCAGGGTTGGCAAAAGAAGAAGCCAATGCCGCCGGAGCCATAACTGTAAAAAAGGTGGTTAAAAATAGTTGTCTAAATTTCATGTTTATGTCTCTAGTTCAAGCAGCAACAGGATTATATTATTATTGATCTATATATTAGCATATACTAATATTCTTTGCATGCTTTAATTTGAGAATTATCATTTTTTTTTCATTTACTGGCTTACCATGAAGAAATTTGCCAGTTAAATCTCTAATTTAGTATTATTAAGTCAAAACTCAAGGCGCTGTAAACACCATTCCAGGAGAAACCACATTGAAACGCTTGATCAAAACATTTTTTCTTTCCGCCTTTTTCCTGTTGTTGCTTTCCGCTTGCTCTACAGGCTCATTACAGATGGATCGTATGGACACGGCGGAAGCCTATATCACACAGGCCGAACAAGCGCTTGGAAAAGGTCAGATGATGATTGCAGACGACAAACTTGACATCGCAACGGCCTATCTCGCTACCGTAGCAGACCATAAAAAGTTTCTAAGTAAAGCCGAGCTTGATCGATACAATCAATTAACATCAAGAATCCAAAGGCTAACAAAAAGAATCAGGTAATTTTGGCCATTTTAATACGCTGGCTAATGAACTGGACGCAGCAACCGTGGAACCAGTTTTCCAGCATAATCCCGATAAACATAGAGCCATAAAACGATGGGCGTCAATGGTGGAATTATCAGTTTACCTAACTGAAAACCCAAAGATATAACCAGACGAATAGTCGGTGTGGTATGTAATTGCTGGGCAACCTCTTGTCCAGAATAAAACGCGAGTACGCCTAATGCGCCAAAGCAAACGCCCCAAATGGCAACCAGAAACAGAGGGACAATGCCCAGTGCATATTTTTTAACTTTTCCCAAAAGACTATCGGGGCTAGCGAGCACAAGCGCCAGAAAAAAAGGAAAACTGTAGGCGTAATTCATCGCCTTTACCGGAAATTCATGATCTCCAAACTGTGAAACCACCATAATCTCACGCCCTGCAGGCTTGATTTCCTGTATTGCATGCCCGGCAATTAATGTTAACAACCAGTCAGCAATGTGCGCTGTTATAAACATGATGCCCGGCGCAGCAAAATACCACAGTGCAAAGCTGACTGGCATCCAGAGCAAAACCTTGCCCAGAAACAACAGCACATCGGTGTTTTTCCTAGCTGGCTTCATATTCACCCTCATTATGCGTCGGATTATCAGGCAACCAGCGAATCCACAAAATAAAAATAATTAAAGCATCCAGAATGATCAGCGCCTGCCAGACATATAAATGCGCCCATTCAAACCATTGCTTGTTCCACTGTAAAAGGTAAAACAAGCTAATGATCCGAACGACATTCAGAGCCTGAATTGCAAGAAAACCTACGATCAAACCAATGAACTTATGTCTCCATGATGCATCAAAAGCAATAATCGCCGCCGCCAGTACAATCATGGCCTCAACCCCATTGCAGCCCGGCATAATCTGAACCGCTGTACCATTTTCTGCGCTACGCATAATAATCCCCTCCGCCTGAATGGAACTATCAAAAAAACTGGCGACTGAGGCGCTGACCCAAGCCACCAGCTTGGTAAAAGGTATAATCACTGCATTATGAACAAACGGAATAAGCTCCAGAGTGAATAGACTAACCAGAATCATTAAAAAAGTGGATAATTGCATGTAGTAGCCCTAAAACCATTGATTTATGCTATCCGCAAACAAAATAATTAAGCAGATATAAACTTAGCATGTATTATGCCACAAGATGCTTTTTAGAGCTTGAATATATGGAAAACCATAAGAAAATATCAAAGCGCTGTGGGCCAGCTTTCTCTTTCTCACTTCTTAATCCCCGTTACTGGCTAACCTGGCTAGGCCTTGGACTTGGCTTCCTTGCTTCTCTAACGCCAGCCCGAATGCGCCATGCTTCTGGAAGCGTCATTGGCAACCTGATTTATAAAAACAACCGTAAACGACGCCATATTGTAAAAACCAATCTGAAAATCTGTTTCCCTGAGCTTGACGATGATAAACTGGAAAAGTTGACGCGCGATCACCTGCAATGGTATGCCCGCGCTCTGCTTGATTACAGCCTGTTTTTTTTCGCCGGAAAAAAACGACTCGCCGGAATGCTGGAAATCAAAGGAAAAGAGCATCTTGATAGGGCGCTTGACAAAAACCAGAATATTATCATTTTCCTGGCGCACAGCGTCATGCTGGAATTTGCGCCTGCCGCACTAGGCTTACATTATGATTGCTACGGTTCCTACAAATCCTCAAAAAACCCGGTTCTGGACTGGATAATTGCCAGAAGCCGTTGCCATCACGTCAAATTCGCCGTATCCAGACAACAGGGTATGCGTAGATTAATCAAGTCGCTCCATCCGGGTCAGCTACTCATTTTCTTGCCCGATGAAGATCTGGGTGAAAAAAATGCGGTATTCGCCCCGTTTTTTGGCGTTCCAAAAGCAACGCTTACTACGCCTGCAAGATTGGCCAAACTAGGGAAAGCAAGTTGTCATGCAGCATTTGCCTGGTATGATTCAAACACCAATAAATACACCTTGCAAATTGCGCCGACCATGAAGATTAACGACCACGCTTATCCTGTAGAAGATACGCTCATAGACGCCACAACGCTAAATACCGAACTTGAAAAACTGATCAGGCAACATCCGGAGCAATATATGTGGCTGCTCAGAATATTCAGAACCCGGCCGGAAGGCGAAAAACCGCTTTACTGACTCGCTTCGAGAAAAAGATATGTTTATTCTCTCTCGCGTATGAGATTATTCTTGCCCTATCAACAAATCTCTTAAAAAAACTGAACAAACATGAGTAAATTCTGGAGTAAACGCACCCACGAGCTTGATCCCTATACGCCCGGCGAACAGCCGCAGGATCGACAATACATCAAACTGAACACCAACGAAAACCCCTATCCGCCGTCACCCAAAGCGATTGATGCGATGCGCGCCGCCGCTGATGAAAACATGCGCCTTTATCCCGACCCTGCGGCCGCCTCGTTAAAACAGGCAATTGCAGATTATTATTCACTCAATACCAATCAGGTGTTTGTCGGCAACAGTTCAGATGAAGTGCTGGCGCACACATTTGTTGCCCTGCTCAAACATGACAAGCCACTGCTTTACCCCGACATCAGCTACAGCTTTTATCCCAGCTACTGCAGTTTATTCGGAATTAACGCCAAGCCTATTCCACTTAAAGATGATTTCACCATTGCGGTTGACGATTACAAACAGGGAAATGGCGGCATTATATTCCCCAATCCGAATGCACCCAGCGGCATCGCATTAAGCCTGGATGAAATTGAACAGATTTTGCGGGCAAACCCTGACTCTGCGGTAGTCATTGACGAGGCTTACGTTGATTTTGGAGCCGACACGGCGACACCCCTGATTAAAGACTATCCTAATCTACTGATTACACAGACTTTTTCAAAATCCCGCTCATTGGCTGGTTTACGAGTGGGTTTTGCGATGGGCAACCAGGAATTAATTGAAGGGCTTGAGCGCGTCAAAAACTCTTTTAACTCCTATCCGCTTGATCGCGCGGCAATTGCAGGCGCTACTGCTTCAATAAAAGACAAGGATTATTTTATTCAAACGCGCGACAAAATCATTGATACTCGCGAAAAAACAAGTCGGGCGTTAGGCCAAATGGGCTTTGATATTTTACCCTCTGCCGCTAACTTTGTTTTCGCCAAACCCTTACACCACGATGCCGAAACCCTTTATAAGCAATTAAAACAAAACGGCGTACTGGTTCGTTACTTTAACGCACCGCGAATCACCGATTATTTAAGGATAACGATCGGTACAGATGAAGAAATGGCCATTTTACTGGAGAAACTTTCCGAACTTTTATAATCGCCCTGGAAAAAATCAGTATAATCCCTGCGCATTATTCAAACATAGATAAAAAGGGGAAACCATGATAAGACCAAGCGGGCGAGACGCTGACGAAATGAGGCAAGTCAAATTCACGCGTCACTACACTAAACATGCGGAAGGATCGGTGCTGGTCGAATTCGGCGACACAAAGGTTTTATGCACTGCGACTGTTGACGATCGTACGCCGCCCTGGCTGCGTGGCAAAGGGCAGGGCTGGGTAACGGCGGAATACGGTATGCTGCCGCGCTCAACTAACTCACGCATGGGCCGCGAAGCCGCCAGAGGCAAACAAGGCGGTCGCACCCAGGAAATACAGCGATTAATCGGTCGCTCACTACGCGCGGTAATCAATCTGGAAGCGTTGGGCGAACGCCAGATCATACTTGACTGCGATGTCATTCAGGCCGATGGCGGCACCCGCACGGCTTCTATCAGCGGCGCTTATGTCGCCTTGCGCGATGCTGTGGACTCATTGCTCAGCAAATCCGAGATAAAAAATGACCCCATCATGGGGCAACTCGCATCCGTTTCAGTTGGCATTTATAATGGGGAGCCAGTGCTCGACCTTGATTACGCCGAAGACTCTAACGCCGAAACCGATATGAATGTGGTCATGAACAATGTGGGTCATTTCATCGAAGTACAAGGCACTGCTGAAGGCCACGCCTTTACACGCGAAGAAATGGATCAGATGCTGGCGCTTGCTGAAAAAGGAATCAATCAGATTATTGCGTCACAGGATGAGGCGCTGAGGTAACCTGATGTCCAGAAAAGTTGTTTTAGCCAGCGGCAACCCCGGAAAACTGCGGGAATTTTTCCGCATACTGGGAAGCGCCGGTTTCGAGATTGTAGGACAATCTGACTACAATGTGGTTGATGTTCCTGAAACCGGGCTTACCTTTGTCGAAAACGCTATTATCAAGGCGCGCAATGCAGCACAGCAAACTGGCCTGCCTGCACTGGCTGATGACTCCGGTATTGAAGTCGATGCACTCAATGGCAGACCGGGAATTTATTCCGCGCGTTATTCCGGAAAAGGCGATGACGCCAATAATCAGAAACTGCTCGAAGAGATGAAGGATGTGCCTGATGAACAACGCAGCGCACGCTTTCGCTGCTGCATCGTTTATATGCGTCACGCCGAAGATCCCTCGCCCCTGATTGCAGACGCCAGCTGGGAAGGGAGGATCATGCGGAAATTATCCGGCGCAAACGGTTTTGGCTACGACCCGCTATTTTATGTGCCAACACATGGAACCAGTTCCGCCGAACTGGATCCGGATGTTAAAAACAGCATCAGTCATCGCGGCCAGGCCCTAAGACAAATTCTGGATCTGTTAACTCATGAGAGTCATTTATGAGAAAAACGCTACTTTACCTGCGTTCCTCCCTGTTCTGGAGTGGTTTTGCAAGCAGCACGATAGTTGTCGGCCTGATCTCACCACTGCTGTTGCCATTATCCCATAACACCAGCTACAAAATTCTGGTACCCTGGACATATTTTAATATCTGGTGGCTGAAACTCACCTGCGGCGTAAAATATAATATTATTGGACGAGAAAATATTGACAAAAACCGCAATGGCATCATCCTCGCCAATCATCAATCCACCTGGGAAACCATGATGATCCCGAAGCTATTCCCGCCGGTATCCTGGGTGCTGAAAAAGGAATTGTTTAGAATCCCGTTTTTTGGCTGGGCCTTATCCATGGTAAAACCTATTGCCATTGACCGCAATGCAGGCAGTTCCGCCGTAGATCAGGTTAAAACCAAAGGTAAGCAACGCCTTGATGAAGGCAACTGGGTCTGTATTTTCCCTGAGGGAACCCGCGTTTTGCCCGGACAGAAGAAACGTTACAAAATGGGCGGCGCTATCCTCGCGGAATATTGCGCCCGAAATTCACCAGACGGTGAAGGTTATCCGGTCTATCCAGTCGCACACAATGCAGGCGAATGCTGGTCCCGCCATAGCTTTATAAAATACCCAGGAATAATCACAATGAGCATTGGTAAGCCATTTAGCGTGAAAGGCATGAAGCCTCTGGAAATAAATGAAAAAGTTAAGCAATGGATAGAAAACGAAATGGAGAAGATGCCAAAGGCAAGAAGCACATCATAAAAAAAAGGAGCCTTAGCTCCTTTTTTATTGTTTAAAACAGAAATATTTTAATCAACCTTGTAATACGGAAGTTGATTATCAAACTCTGTTGGTCGTGTAACGTTACTTGATCCATCCGTTTCATCAGTCAGATCGCCAGTTACTAATTTTCCATCGCCTGTCAAAGCAAGAATGTCATATTTTGGCATCCCCATTTTTGCGGCATAATCATCAAGAGAAGAAGCTGCTACTTCAATGACCTTATTATTTACACCGCTGTAATGAGCTTCAGTCAACGCGGCATCCACTTTGTCCCCTGTATAAGTACCAGAAACAATTTTTCCTGTATAAACAACTCGTCCAAAGGCTTTTCCTTTTAATACAGGCGCGCCAGCACAGGACGAATTGTCCTGGCCAAAACCTCTCATTCGATAGCTCGCATTCCGGTCATTAATTGTCACGGTCTTGTTAATATAAAAGACGCCAAGGCTGGTCAAATTCTGATTATTGGTTTCTTCACAGTTTATAACCCATGAACCATTATATTTGTTGAAACCTTCTTTTTCGATAACCTTGATGGTGCGTTTCGTTGTCGCCGTATTAGGAGTTTCAGCGCTATCTGTCGCGGTATAGGTTAAAGTATATGTGCCTGCTTCGTCGGTATTGACATAGCCAGAAGTAATAACATCTACTTCTTTCTTTTCTTCATTATCAAAAGCCGTGGCGCCAGCATCAATATAATTTTCACCCACTTCCATCTCAACCATTGCATCTCCCGCCATTGTAATGACAGGTGCAAATAAATCTGGAGCAGGAC
>JANTHA010000039.1 GCA_024762625.1 Thiotrichaceae bacterium | reverse complement strand
ACAAAAACAACAACATAGACAACAACAACAATAAAGCCGCTGCGGAAATGTCAGCTCAAATCCATTTGCGCACCGCGGCCAAGGCCAATAAATGGGTAAACAGTTTACCATTAACCGATATAGGGGAGACGACCCGACAGCTTTATATTGGCCTGGTAGGACTTAACAAGGAGCTGTTAGCTCCAAAAACGCGTATCGAAGTAACTGAGATTCTGTTGCCGTATGTAAAAATGTCGCTGGATAATCTCGGGCGTCATTTCCAGAACCGGTCTTTCCCGTTACCTGAAAGAAGTCAAAAAATATTTGATTTAAAGCAGTCGATATTAATGGAGCTATCGGGCTCCTATCAGTTGGCTGCGCTGGAAATGCTGACGAAAGGCAGCCTTTCAAAGAAAAAAGTATTGCTGGCCATAGGTCGCGCCATGAAGTACATGAGCCTGGTATTGATGAATGGCTATGAGGTTTACGTCAAACAGCAAAAAAATATCTGGCATGATATTCATCATCTGTATCTGATTGCCTGCGAAAATGATCTGCAGCACAAGGAAATTCCTGACAATGGCGACGCTGGCGGCGATGCGTCTGAAAATATGACCATCGAAGAATATTACAAGCTGGTTAATATGATTGCTTTGTCAGGTCCAAATGGTTTACATCAGGGCGAAGTCAAGCGCGTCATTGAATTTTTTAAATTATTTATCAATAAGATTGACATTTTGACTGACGCCAGCCGGGTGAATAGCAAGTATGCGCATATTGCTCTGTTAAATACCGATGAACCGGCTGCGTTAATGCCGGTAGGCGACATGGTGAATTCGCCTACCAGCCGTCTTTTTGACTTGACGCCCGCGATTCATGCACTGGATGAGTTTGTCAGTTTAAGTGAAGATACTGATCTGGGACTTCATAAAAAACTACCCATGATGACGCATAGCCTGGCAAAACGCCTGGTTTATGGATTAACCACTATCAGAAATCGTCGCTTCAAGCGTTTCCCGAGGGATGAGAAAGCTACCTTGATTATTCGCATGAATGACGTGATTGAGATGCTGCGCGGCAATGAAACGGATTCATTTGTTGATCAGATCAATGAAGATGTTGAAGACGATAATATTTATACTGAATTAAGCGCTACCGAAGAAATCGAAAGTCCCTGGTCCGAGGTCGATATAGACTCGCTGGATGAAGACAAAGATGTTAAGTTACATGTGTGGCATATTGAAAATAGCAGTAACGGTGGTTATGGTTTACGGCAGATATCCAATGAGTCCAGCAACGCCAGAGTGGGTGAAATGGTGGCGATCAAGGATCCCAAGGATAGTCATGACGATTGGCAAATTGCGGTGATACGCTGGATGGATTATGTCACTGCAAAAGGACTCTGCATGGGGCTTGAAATTCTGTCGTCAAAGGGGATGACGGTGCTTGCCGAACAAGTTACAAGCCGTGAAATGACCCAGACCTTTCCAATAGAGGGTTTGTATCTTCCTGAAATTGATGGAGCCAGGGATCACGCCAATATCGTTTTTCCCGCTTATATTTTCCGAACGGATGATGTTGTAACCATCAGTCTGGCTTCGCGGCAAGAAGTCATAAAAATCACGACGATTGACGATACCCTGGGTTCATTCGCCTATTGTGACTTTGAAATCGTCGAATCCACAGAAAAACCCAAAGACGAGATTGAAGTCTTTGAAGATGTCTGGGAGTTTTTATAAGCCTGAAGCAAATTCTCATTAAGCACTGATTGTTTCAAACTGGCTTAATCAGAATAGGAAACTCCAAAATAAAACAAAGCGCCTGTTATACGCAGGCGCTTTTTTACTGTTCTAACCGCTAAAAACCTGTTTTTTCTCCATATATCCACTATCCTCATACAGTAGTCGGGTTTACGGATGGTTTTTCTGATACTTTTCAGTAAAGTCGTCTTTATGAGAAAAGCAGAGTTACATAGTTTAATGGTGGGCAAATCCTTCAGGGATTATCCAGGTCTGACGAATATGCTGCGTCATCTGGATGTGCATCTGGATTTTAAGGAAATCAATGCCACAGGGCAATCCATTAAATCCGCTCTGAAAAAACTTCAGGGCGCAAGTCTGGTCTTTGTCCCTCAGTCTCTTTTTTCACAACGCCAGCGCCCCGACTCACAGTCTGTTGATTCATTACAGATTATCGCAGACCTGATCTGGCAATACGCCTCCGAAGCAATTATTGTCGTTCTTGATGATGAGCCTGTAGATTCAGAGCGCGGCCAATCCCATCTCAACCGTACTCGTGGTTTTAGCAGCAGTGTCAGTAGTGTCATTAGTGTAAATGATGTACAAATCAGTTATTTGCGTTTTTCACCAGATCAGAATGCATTTGAAAATGATCATAATGATCATGTAGCAAACAACGAAACCCGTTTGCGTTTACAGTTTCTGATGCAAATGGCTCTGCTTAAATACGATTTCAGGCGTTGTAAGCGTTTATTGGGCATTTCTGAAAAACGCTGTCAATGGCTGGTTGACTCGAGCAAGGCGCCTATTGCCTTTATTTGTCGCGATTTGCATTTATACGCAAACAGGCCCTATCTGGAATTATTTGGCATTGACACAGTTCATACTCTACGCACAAAAGCAGTCAAAGATCTGATTAATGATGAAGAACATGATGTTTTTGATAACTTTATGCGTAGTCAATTAATTCATCCCAATCAGAATCAGTCATTAATCATAAGAATGAAAAATAATGACGGTAAGATTATCAAGAGCAATATTCGTTTAATTCCGGCTGTTTATCGCGGCAAACGTTGTTTGCAGCTGTGGGTTCGTCCTCTGAGCGAGATGCCTGAAGAAAAATCTGAAATAGAAAAAATCTGGAATCAAAAAGAATCTAAAACCGTTTCTGCTAATTCAACAAAGCATTCACAGCTGCAAGAACAAAGGTATTCTATTATGCAAGACAAAAAAGTAGATGCTGATCCTGTAAGCAACTCACAGCAAGAAGAAATCAGTCCTGCATTAATTCTTAAGGAAATCATCAAACGCAAGGAAGCCCGGCTTTTCACCAGGAAATTACTCGACCTGAATCATTTCGCGTTGGAAAAACCTACCAATAAAGACTTCGGTGGTCTTGATGACTATTATATTGTTTCACTGCATGTGCCTTTTGCACAGCGCCGGGCGGTTGATGACTTGTTGAGCAAAACATCCCATCAGGAATTAAATACTTTGCGTTCATTGTTCTGGGACAAGGTCAAAATGACCCGTTTATTCCAGATTCTTGCCAAGAAGAAACTACAGAATATAAAACTGTTGGTGCGTTTGAGTGAAGCCTCGATTCGTTATAAAAAGCAGGTCATCTGGTTGCAACAGGGATTAAAGAAAACAGGTATTAAATCATCCATGATACTATTTCTGTTGCCTTCAAGACTGGATGAATCAGGGCAGAGAGATTGTGTAACATTTATTAAACGCTTAACACCCTATGGATGCCAGTTTGTATTGGATGATTTTTTTATCACGCCAGAATCTCTGATGTTGTTAAAACACGCCAAGCCGCAGGCAGTGCGCTTCTACCTTCCCTGGATACAACAAATAGAAGGAAATGAAAAACGCGAAATAGCCTTGAGCCGTTTAATTCGCAAACTGGAATCAAGGGGAATCAAGGTTATCGCTCCGTGTGGGTACAGTCAGTCAATGAAAAAGCTGTTTTTATTCGCAGGCGCCTCCTTTTGTCAGGAAAAAACATCAATGTCTGATTAAAAATTGTACAATAGTAGGCGCTGTACCCGTATAATAAAAAATGTAACTACTCAGCGTATTCATCTTTTGTCCCGCGTAAGCTACAAATGCGGCGTTATTTTCGTACTCAAATGGTCACATATTTTCATATATGCTCACATTTTCCGTGCGAAAATGCCTTGATGCTGGAGCAAATAAGAATCGCTAAAGCTACTTCTAAACTGAACCAAAATCTAAACACGCTAAATAGTTACTTTAACACAATCAATAAAACGGCGGCTGGTGTTAGCTGAATCCCATGATATTCGATAATAATAATAATGTTTTCAAGTATATGGATGATTCTGCGTGTATGAAAAATACACGAGAAGACACACAAGAAGAAACGCGAGCCGATACGCCCCAAATAGAGACCATCTATTGCCTGCTTGATGATCTTCACTTACTCCAATGGCGTTTTGACATGATTAAACGCCTTGTTGAGTCGCTTTCTGTTAAAACAATTAATTTTTGTGTGTCAGAATCACTTTCTTTAAGGCGTTCAGGCCATTCGCCATGGCTAACCATGCTCTTTAAATTAGACGCAAGACTGTCCCATTGTTCACTGGATGCTTTGCGTCATAGAAAACTGGATTCATTATCAGGCGAACTTAATACGATCAACCTTGAAAAACTGGATCAAACTGAATTTCTCAAAAGCATTAGTCAACAGCCGCATAATGCGGCCATCGTGATTAATCTTGGCGAGCAGCCGCCAGATGAAAAATGGCTAAACAAGATAAAAACGCCGGTCTTTTCGATTTTCATCGGGCACAACCCCGGCGTTGCATCCTGGCTAACCGGTTTGCCGGAGTTTATTGCTGGTGAAAATAAGATTTACACGGGCGTCAGGATAGATCAGGCTGGCAAGGGCGGTAAAATCTTGTTTCAATCGACCACCAGCATAGAACCCCCATCATTATGTCGCACCTTGCAAACCTGTTTAAATAAAACCTCGGTATTTATGGAGCGAAGCCTGCGACAATTTTTAAACGGCGCGTCTGATACCGAGAAAATAACCGGTTTGAACTTAAACGAGCAGCCGGAACAGATCATGCAAAAACTGAGCTTTAAACAGAATCTGGCGCTCACCAATCGCTTTGTGAAACGAATTGCGCGGCGTATCCATGAGCGTTTCACGCTGACTGAACAGTGGATAATTTTGCTGGCGCGAAATGATCAGAAAAATCAGCCCAACAAGGCCTTATCGCGTTTTAAAAAAATAATTCCCCCTTTGGAGGAGTTCTGGGCCGACCCGTTTATCATCGAACATCAGAACAGGCATTATCTGTTTATCGAAGTGTTTCCCTTTGCAACCGAAAAGGGCCATATCAGTTGCATGGAGGTGCGCGAAGACGGTAGCGTAACGGAGCCCGTTAAGGTGCTGGAAAGGCCTTATCATTTATCCTATCCCAATGTTTTTGAATATCAGGGCGCGTATTACATGGTCCCTGAAACGGGAGACAACCAGACCATTGAACTGTATCAGGCGACAAATTTCCCTTATGAATGGACATTCAAACATACTCTGATGGAAAATATCCGCGCTTATGACGCAAGCCTGATTTTCCACGATGGTTTGTGGTGGCTATTTGCAGCTGTATCAGTTACGGAGGATTGTCCGACAACAGAAGAACTGTACCTGTTCTACGCTGATTCTCCGCTCAGCCAGGAGTGGACAGCGCATGCAAACAACCCGGTAGTTTCTGATGCAGCCAGCGCGCGACCCGCAGGCAAACTAATCCAGCAGGGTGATAAGTTGATCAGGCCTTCTCAAAACTGCGCAGGCTCCTATGGCGCCGGGATCAATTTTTGCGAAATTCAATGCCTGAGCAGAAATGGATATCGTGAAACCATACTGGAAACGCTCAATGCAGATTGGGACGAAAATTTGCTGGGTGTCCATACGTTCAATTCAGATTCTCTGTATACCGTCAGCGACGCAATTCTGGCGCGGCGCAAACAAGGGCTTGTAAAATGAGTCTGCGCATAGAATGCATCCGCACCGATGAAGGCTTTGCCGCTTTGAAGGATAGCTGGAACGCCTTACTCGAAGCACGCGAAGACGCTCATATTTTTTCCAGCTTTGACTGGATGAAATGCTGGTGGGATGTGTTCAAGGATCAATACCAGCAACAGCTTTATATACTGTGTGTCTATGAATCTGGCGATTCGCAGTCTGTACATGAGAAGTCAGGTAGCATTCCGCAAGACAAAACCATAGGGTCCACTGATAAACTGATAGGACTTGCGCCGTTTCATATTTCCAAAGGTCATCCTCATTCTTTTGTGATGGGCAAGACGCTGTTTTTCCTGGGTAATGGCGAAGCGGATAATGATAAGATTATCAGCCAGTATAACGACATTATCTGTTTACCCGGAAAAGAAACAGAAGTATGCGAGCTTGTTGCAAATTATTTGCAAGACCATAAAAAAGACTGGGATCTTGGAGATTTCCAGTTTCTGTTAAAAGATGCGTTAATTCATCGTTGTTTTAAAACACATGAAAAAAACTGGTTAACTGGCGACAAAACCATTCAGGGCCATCGTTATACAATTCCCCGTGTAAAGACCATGGATGAGTATCTGGCGAGCTTGAAAAAACGCTGGTCAAAGATGTATAGAAAGAAGAATCGGCTACTGGAACGCGATGGCGTTGTTTCCATCAAAACAACAGACACGAAAGACTCGGTGGATGATGCGCTAGCGTTGCTGGCTAATATGCATCGGGAGCGCTGGCGCAACAGGGTTTCAACGGTTCGCTTTGATTCAGAGCGTTTTTACCGTTTTCACCATGAAATATTAAAAAAGCTTGCGCCGCAGGACAAGGCTTTCATTAAAACCCTGTATCTTGATGATGAGCCTCTGGCCTCCTATTATATATTTGCCTGTAAAAACCAGATTTATTACTATCAGAGCGGCTTTTATACAAAATATGCAAATCGTTATTCGCCTTTGTTTTTGCTGGTTTGTAAAGAAATAGGTGTGGCCTGTGAGCAAAACAAGCTATTCGATTTCATGTATTCAGATGATGATAACTCCTATAAACAGATCCAGTATGGCGCGCAACCAGAGGCGATGTACCGCTTACTGGTTTCTCCCAGCAAGCGCCGGATAATCTGGTTTAAACGATTGAAAACACTCAAAGAGCTTTATCTGAAGTTTTGCGAAGCGATGAAGCCAAAGCATTCTAAAAAAGCAAACAATAAAAAACGACATGAATAATTTAAAACAAAAACAATTACATATTGCGCACGTAATCGAACCCATGGAGCATGGCGTTTTTATCTGGGTTGTGGATATGGCGAACCGCCTGGTGGAAGATGGCTACCGCGTCACCGTATTGCATTCAATCCGCAAGGAAACGCCAGAGAACTGGCGCGAGTTGTTTGATGATCGCGTTGAGCTGATTCATGTGCAAATGACGCGTTCAATTTCACTTTTCAAGGATGCTAAAGCATTGATAAAACTGACTCGGGAGCTCGCCAGAATCAAGCCTGATATCATTCATACCCATTCTTCCAAGGGTGGCTTTCTCGCCAGGGTTGCGGGTTTTTTGTTGCGCAAGAACGATCGTTTGCTCTATACCTCGCACGCAATCCATTACCCCTTGATACAGCAACCTGTGAAGCGCAGATTATACAAATACCTGGAGCATGTCGGCTACTGGTTGGGCGGAACCATTGTCGCCTGCGGCAAGGAAGAATATGACATTATTCTCAAGGAAATTACCTTTGGAAACACCAAACGCCTGATACGCATCAGCAACGGCATTGATATTAGCCAGGTGACGCCTAAAAACTATTCGCTGAGCAACGAAAAAGTGAAGGTTGGCGTAGTTGGGCGGATTTCCATGCAAAAGGCGCCCCAGGTTTTCGCTAATATCGCGCGCGATGTGCTGACGCGTCGAGACGATGTCGAATTTATCTGGATCGGCGGCGGCGATCAACCCGATGTGGACTTACTGGAAAACGCCGGCGTCAATGTGACGGGCATGCTGGACAGAAATGAAGCGCTAAGCGAACTGAGTCGACTGGATGTGTTTTTGCAAACATCAGCCTATGAGGGCTTATCATTAGCGCTGCTTGAAGCCCAGGCGGCCGGTATTCCGGCGGTAGTGACCAAAATCCCAGGTAATGATGAAGTGGTGCAAGATGGCCACACCGGCTATGTGGGCGAAACCGAGAAAGAATTGACTCCACGTCTTGAAGCGTTGCTTGATTCCGCTGAAAAACGTCAACAGATGGGTGAACAGGCGAAAAACTACACAAAAGAACATTTCTCACTTCCCGCCATGGCGGAACAATACAAGCGAAAATACCAGGCCATGGCGAATACTTCATTGGATTCGAAACATCAGCCAGTTGTTTATTGACCCTGTTAGACTAGCGATTGATGATAGCGTCTGTCTTTTAGGCTTCCCTCCATTCAATTTAAGTTTAAATAACTTATAACCTAATATAGATTAATCTATCTTGATCAATTCTTGCCTATGATTAAAACCCGCTGTTAATCAATAGTTACATCATCATAAAGGAGAGAAGGTATGAAAAGTCTAGG
Organism: Thiotrichaceae bacterium; assembly: GCA_024762625.1. GTDB lineage: Bacteria > Pseudomonadota > Gammaproteobacteria > Thiotrichales > Thiotrichaceae > Cocleimonas. The sequence continues at coordinate 3,510 of JANTHA010000039.1, read as the reverse complement.
TAGTCTTATTACAGGAATAATCATCGGCGTTATTATAACTGGCGTCGTGGGATGGAAGATGATGCCGGGAATGATGTTGCACGAAAATGTAAGTCCTTACGGTACGGAAGAAACAGTCAATAAAATCAAGGAGCTTGCCTTGCAGAAAGGCTGGGTTGTGCCAGGCGTCAAACCGCTTCACAAATCCATCGAAAAACATGGTGGAGGAACCTTGCCTGCCGTGATGCTGGTTAATTTATGTCAGGCTCATCATGCCTTTAACATTCTTGAAGACGATGGAAACAAGAAAATCTCGGTTTTCATGCCTTGCACCATTTCGGTATATGAAAAATCAGATGGTAAAACCTATATCGGCACCATGAATGCAGGACTGATGGGTAAAATGTTCGGTGGTCGGGTCGCCGAAGTCATGAAGGATGTATCCGCAGATCAACAAAGTTTTATTGCTTTTGCGAAAAGCTGATTGTTCCGTTCAGTGGATGTTACAATTCATGTGTGAAACACAACATCCCTGAAAAATCACATACGACTACTAATCAGAAGGCTGATGATCATCGACCATTGGCGGAGCGTATGCGCCCGCAAACGCTGGATCAGTTTGTCGGGCAACAGCATATTCTGGGCGAAGGCAAGCAGTTGCGCGCCGCCATCCAACAGGACAGACTGCACTCAATGTTGTTCTGGGGGCCGCCGGGTGCGGGGAAAACCACGCTAGCAAAGCTGATCGCACATTACAGCGGTGCTGAATTCATTACCATGTCCGCAGTGCTCTGCGGCGTCAAAGATATCCGGGAAGCGGTCAAACTGGCGCAACAGAATCAACAGCTGGATGGTCGCAGAACCGTTCTGTTTGTGGATGAGGTGCATCGTTTTAACAAATCCCAGCAGGACGCTTTTTTGCCTCATGTCGAGGATGGCACCTTCAGCTTTATTGGCGCTACCACCGAAAATCCTTCTTTTGAATTGAACAACGCCTTGTTATCGCGAGTGCGCACCTATGTACTGCGCGCGCTGGGTAGGGATGATATTAAAACAATTCTAAAAGCCGCCATTAAAGATGAGAGGAGGGGGCTTGGTAACCGAAATTTAAGCGTGGATGACGATGCGCTCGATTATTTGACCAAGGCGGCGGATGGCGACGCCAGACGCGGCCTCAACTGGCTGGAAATTGCGGCTGATCTGGCTGACGACGGTAAAATCAATCTCGGCGTCATCGAAGAAATCGCCAGTGAAGGCGTGCGTCGTTTCGATAAGGGCGGCGACCTGTTTTATGAACAGATTTCAGCATTGCATAAATCGGTGCGCGGCAGCAACCCGGATGCGGCGCTCTACTGGCTGAGCCGGATGCTGGATGGCGGTTGCGATCCGCTTTACATTGCGCGTCGAGTGGTGCGTATGGCGAGTGAAGATATCGGCAACGCCGACCCGCGCGGACTGGAGCTGGCGCTTAACGCCTGGCAAGCCTACGAGCGCCTCGGCAGTCCGGAAGGCGAACTGGCGATTGCGCAGGCGGTGATTTATCTGGCCTCCGCGCCCAAAAGCAATGCGGTTTATAGCGCCTACAAACAGGCCATGCAGGATGCGCGCGCATCCGGTTCGCTGGATGTGCCGATGCATTTGCGCAATGCGCCCACCAGCTTCATGAAGGAGCTGGATTACGGCAAGAACTACCGCTATGCCCATGATGAACAGGACGCCTATGCCGCAGGCGAGCATTATTTTCCCAAAGAGCTGGGCGAGCGCATCTACTACGAGCCAGCACCGCGCGGACTGGAGCTGAAAATCGGCGAAAAACTGGCGCATCTGCGCGAGCAGGATCGCAAGGCATCCGCGCAAGCTAATAACCAGGCGCAAGCTAATAGCCAAGCGCAAGCTAATAATTATGCGCAAGCCAAAAACCAAACGCAAGCGACTCAAGCAAAAGCAACTCATTACGCACAATCCGTAAAACATAAAAACCAACAAAAAAAATAAGACCGACGTGTACGACAAAACCGCATTAACCGCTATCCATCGCCATCCTGACGGCGCGCACAAAAGCTTTATTCCGGTCTCCAGACGTGAACTGATCAATGTCTTACTCTATCAGGGGGAAAATCAAAGCCCGTTGGATTCAGATCAAAAAGCGCGCTTGCCGGTTGTGTTCGAGTTGCTGCAAACCATCTATCACGCGCGTTATCATCGCCATTACCTGTCGCTTAAAAGCGCCTATCGTCCCTTTAACCCGGATCGCGATGTGCATACCCGGCGCGTCTGGCGCGAAAGCGAAAAACAGTGTCGCCAGAAGAAATTGTTCCGGGAAATCTCCGCTCTTCTGCAAAAAGCGAATTATGAAGAACTGGATGTGGATCGAATAAACCAGGCGCTTAATGACGAAATGACGCGCGGCCTGTCGATCGGCGTGGAGCTGGATGATTACCAACAAGTGCTGATTTATGTGCGTGGCGACGGCCTGATCAAAACCGAAAAGCGCGCCTGGAAAACGCTTTTTATAAAAAAGCGGCCGGTTGAGATCGCAGTGTATCGCCGCCTTACCATGGTATTCCGCTTTCGTAGCCCGGATGACCTGTATGCACTGTTAAAACAAAAAGGCATGAATCGCCTTAACCTGTGGCTCCACATGCGCCGCCACCGCCGCCTGATGCAGGACGCGTCCTCGGATGAGTATATATTTCTGCGCCAGTTTCGCGATATTCCCTGTTCCGATCTGGAAATGCTGTTTCCTAATTCCACGCTGCGTTTTACTCTTCTGGATAAAATCAAGCTCGCTGCAACCGGCGGCGCGGGAACAGTAGGCGGCGTAATGGCGTTTCTCTCAAAAATCGCGCTGGCGGTAAAACCGCTCACCATCCTGCTGGCGCTGATCGGTTTTGGCGGCGTACTCGGCAGACAGGTCAAGAATGTGCTCTATCATCAAAATCGATACAAAATGGTGCTATCGCGCAGCCTCTACACCCACAGCCTGGACATTAATGTGGGCGTAATCGCCACCCTGCTGGATCAAGCGCTGGATGAAGATGTCAAGGAAGCATTGCTAGCCTATGTCATTCTGCTTCGGACGGGCGAGGACGGTTTGTCTGTCATGGAGCTAAAAGCCCAATGTGAACAGTTCATGCAAGATAATTTTTCATTATCGCTTGATTTTGAAGTCTCCGACGCGCTTGGCAAATTGCGCAAGGATGGGTTGGTCAACTACAAAGGCGATTACACGAAACGGCATTACCACGCCGCTTCACCCAGACGCGCCTGCAACAATATGGAGCAACACTGGTATGATTTATACGCAGCGGCGGAGAATTTGAATTTGTTTGAGGGTGAATAAGAAGCTGGGCGGGCGAAAAAAATTAGCTATACCCATAATAGCCAAAAATCATCCGCAAAATCACGCCATTTAGCGCGTCTTTCAGTGTGCCTGTTGACGCGCTATTGGAGGAGCAATACAAAAATGGCTTTGTAGCAGACTGTTGAAATTCTGCTTAGACGGCACGATACTGCGTAAAATAGACCTCA
>JANTHA010000038.1 GCA_024762625.1 Thiotrichaceae bacterium | reverse complement strand
AATATCAATATCAATATCAATAAAGGCTGCTTAGCGAATCAGTCCCAAAGCGCGGAATGTATCCTTGGTGAGACGACCAACCGGTAATCCATGTGAACTCTGGAATGCTTTTAATGCAGCCGCTGTGCCAGGTCCCATTTTTCCATCGACTGGACCAGGATCAAAACCCTTTTCTTTCAGAGCTTTCTGGATGCTGCGAATAATATTCGCTTTTGACATTTGTTTTTGGGAATCTGTTGAAGCTGCTTTTACTTCTGTATTCCCGGACATGCCATTAGAGGTTTTGGTTTCATTAGCTTTTGTATCAGCTGTAGTATCAGCTTTTGCCTTTGTCGCTTTTTCTGGCGCTTTGGTTTGAGGTTTAACAGTCTCCATCATCTTTTTCGGAGATGTATGTTTGACGTGTTTTTTCTTTGCAGATGCCTTTTTGGCTGCGGGTTTGTGCTTGGGCATTGGCGCTTTCATTACAGAATAGTATTCTTTTAATGAAATGCCTTTCGCAGCGGAGGACTGTGTTGCGCGGCGAGGCGCAGCTTTGTGCGAAACCTTCTTCCCAGCATTCATGACGGCGTAGTATTCGCGCTGTGAAATGGTGGGTTTACGGTATTTTGTAGCAGCTCTGTGAATAACGCGGTTTGGCGCAGCCTTATGCTGGTACTGTCTGACTGGCTTGCGATAAGTCGTTTTCTTATAGTGTTTGCGATAAGATTTATGCGTCTTGCACATAACTTGACGCCATACTATGCGCGAATTACCCACTTTGACTCGATAGTGTTGCGTCTTATACTGAGCCGGTGATGTGACCACCTTGTATTTGGCGGGCGCCAGTAGTTTTTTGATTTTAACCGTTTTATAAACCGCAGGTACTAATTTGCGTACTGTGCGGGCGGGACGAACCTGAACCTTGTGTGTTACGGTTTTGTAAACAGCAGGCACCTTCACGCGGCACAAAACCTCGCCTGTCATATTGTCTATGCGTACAACTTTACCCTGCGCTTTTTTGCTCCAGATATAGTGAGCTGGTTTGACCATGACGCGTTTGCTGACTGTCTTGTATTGCGCCGGAATAGTACGTGTTTTATAAGATGCTTTCCTTACCAGGACGCGTTTTGTGGTCCAGCCATACTGCGGGCCACGAACCAGAACGCGTTTACTGGAAGCCTTGCGTACCAGTACTTTACGCGATTTGGTTACATACTTGGCTGGCGTCCTGACCTTGGCGAAACATTGACCTGGTTTGGCAGGCGGCAAACCAATGCCTGAACGACGCACCGTACGTTTTACCGTCGGTTTTTTTACAGGCGCGCGATAAACTGGCCGTGGCGCCGGCGCAGGAGCGATAACAACCGGGGTGGATTCGACCTGCTGCTGGGAACCGACCTGGGCGTTGCCTTCAATTTGTGATTGCGAACTGACTTGTCCGCTTCCCGCCATTTGAGATGAACCAGCTGACATCTGTGAACCGCCAGCGACCTGTTGACTACATCCCGATAGAAATGCTGCAAGTATCACACTTGAAACAGATAATTGAGTTGAGATTTTCATGTAATTCTGTCCTGTTTTAGAATTGTTTAAAATAAAGAGTAACGTAAAAGCGATTGCACACAAAAATTACAAGGCAGCGCGCTATTTAGAACTGTTTGACAATCATATCCCCAATGTTTTTTATTCTAGACTCAAAATGGAATAAACGGTATTTTTTTTCAGTTAAATAAGGGTTGATGCTTATATTTTGATCAACGAGCCTGATATAAGTTAATTTTTCAAGAGATTTTCAAGTGATTTCAAATAATTTTCAAAAAATGATAACGTCAATATCCAGAAAATAAGTATTTGGTAAAGCAGCAAGAGGCTGTATTATTTTCCGCATGAAAGTTTCAGTAGACCAGCTGCCTGCATTTTTAGAACGCCATACTCAGCCTGAAAAGGAATTTCCCAGGGTGTTTTTTTTGTCAGGCGATGAGCCGTTACAACTGATGGAAGCGGCTGATCAGATTCGCTCAGCTTCGCAGCGTCAGGGATTTGCTGACCGGGAAGTGTTTCACACGGATGCAAAGTTTGACTGGAGCCAGTTCGGCGGCGCATCCAGTGAATTGTCCCTGTTCAGTGAAAAAAAAATTCTGGATGTGCGGGTGGCTGGCAAATCGCCTGGCAAGGCGGGAAGTCAGGCTATCCGCGACTATGTGCAACATATACCCGAAGACAAGGTGCTGCTGTTGCAAACAGCGAGACTGGATAAAAACACTCGCAATAGCGCCTGGGTCAAGGCGCTGGAGAAACATGGCGTCATGATCCAGGTATGGGATTTATCGCCGCCTCAGACCATGGCCTGGATTGTCAAGCGCATGCGCGCCGCAGGCATGCATCCTTCACAGGATGCGGTGCGTTTGTTAACTGAAAGGATTGAAGGTAATTTACTTGCGGCCTTACAGGAGATCAACAAGCTGAAATTATTATACGGCGCTCAAATATCGACGGGTTCTGATTCTTCCAGAGCAGGGCTGGTTGAAATAAATGATGAGATGGTATTGGCCTCCGTCAGCGACTGTTCACGCTTTAGCATTTTTGATTTATCCAGCGCGATCATGACGGGGGATGCGCACCGGGTGCAACATATACATCACCAACTGAAACAGGAAGGAACGCCTGTGCAACTGGTGTTATGGACCTTGACGGATTTAACGCGACAATTATATGACGCCAGTTTCAAGCTTCGCAATGGTGTGCCCGAAAGTAAAATCGTGGCGGCTGTTCCAAGGCCTAAACAAACTCTGTTTCGCGGCGCGATACGACGTATGCAATATGAACACTGGCCGGAAATTATCGCCATGAATAGCGAGATTGATCGATTATCCAAGGGCCAGGGTGAAATTGCCAATAAAGGTATGAGCAGAACCTGGCAAGACTTGCTAGAATTGGGGTTGTTGCTGACGGGATCGCCAGTTTTGGCGGGCGAGAGTTATTAGCTCGCGCAGTTTTTTAGCTCACGCAGTTTTTTAGCTTGCGCAGTTATATCCGAATGCTGATTGAACATCATAGTGTAGGAACAATGGGAATCAAGGGAATTAAAGGAATAAACGAAAACAAATGACACAAGAAATTAAAAATTATATGCAGACCCTGGGAAAGCAGGCGCGCGCCGCGGCCACGACGCTTTCCGCAGCAGAATCACGGCAAAAAAATGACGCCTTGCATAAAATCGCCAAATCCATTCTAGAGCAGCGGGAACACCTTAAAAGTGAAAACGAAAAGGATTTGCAGGCGGCGCGCGACAAGGGTCTTGAGGATGCAATGGTTGACCGGCTCGCGCTTAAAGATAATACCATTGACGCCATGGCGGAGGGCTTGCGCCAGATTGCGGCTTTGCCGGATCCGGTGGGTGAGATAAGCGACCTGAAATATGTGCCTTCGGGTATTCAGGTGGGGCGTATGCGGGTTCCGCTTGGTGTTATTGGCATTATTTATGAATCGCGGCCTAATGTCACCATCGATGCGGCGGCCTTGTGTCTCAAATCAGGCAATGCGACCCTGTTGCGCGGCGGCTCGGAAGCCATCCATTCCAACCGTGCGCTTGCGGCCTGCATTCAGGCGGGTTTGCTGGACGCCAGATTGCCCGCAGAATGCGTGCAGGTGATTGAAACCACTGACCGGGCCGCCGTGGGCGAATTACTGCGCCTGAAGGATTTTGTCGATGTGATCATACCGCGCGGCGGCAAGGGCTTGATCGAACGGGTGAGTGAGGAATCCCTGATTCCAGTGATCAAGCATCTGGATGGCATCTGCCACGTTTATATTGATGATGACGCTGACGCCAACAAGGCGCTCAAGATTACCTTTAATTCCAAGAGCCAGCGTTATGGCACCTGTAACACGCTGGAAACATTACTTGTTGCTGATTCGCGCGCGAATGAATTGTTGCCGTTGATCAAGGCGATGTTTGACAAAGAAGGCGTCGAATTGCGCGGTTGTGACAGAACGCGTGAAATCATTCAATGCAAGGCGGCGACTGAAGAGGACTGGAAAACCGAATACCTTGCCCCCATCTTGTCTATCCGGATTGTTGATGATATGGAAGCAGCGATCCGTCATATCAATCGTTATAGCTCGCAGCACACAGAAAGTATTATTACCCAGGACATCAGCAAAACCCGGCGATTCATGCGCGAGGTGGATTCCAGTTCGGTGATGGTGAATGCCTCGACCCGTTTCGCCGATGGGTTTGAATACGGTCTTGGCGCAGAAATTGGCATCAGTACTGACAAGCTGCATGCGCGCGGCCCTGTTGGTCTGGAAGGTTTGACGTCCCTGAAATTTGTGGTGTTTGGCGATGGCCACATTCGCAGCTAAGTTGTTACTGGCGACGATTTCATGATTGGCGTTATTGGCGGAACCTTTGACCCGATCCATTTTGGTCATTTGCGCCCGGCGCTGGAAATCGCCGAACAGTTTCAACTGGATCAGCTGCGTTTTATTCCCAGCGCCAAACCGCCGCATCGCTGGCAGCCTGTCGCGGACGCGGAGCATCGACTCAATATGGTTAAACTGGCGATTGCCGATACTCACGGTTTTATCGTTGATGACCGGGAATATCATCGTGAGGGAAGCTCCTACACCGTGGATACGCTACGTTCATTGCGTGCCGATCTCAATGCGGATAAAAGTAGTGAATCTATCCTGATGATATTGGGACAGGACGCTTTTCAGTCATTCAGGGAATGGCATGAATGGCAGAACATTCTCACTCTGGCGCATATCGTGGTATCGTCGCGTCCGGGTTATCAATTTAATAACGAGTCCTGGATGAAAGGACGCGTACGCAAGCAAATTTCGGATTTGCACAGAGAACAGGCTGGAGGCATTTATTTCTGTGAAGTGACGCAACTGGATATTTCGGCAACTACTATAAGAAAACAGATACTTGCAGGAAAAAGCTCGCGTTATTTATTACCACAGTCCGTAGAAGCCTATATAAATAAACATCAATTATACAAAGCAAATAAAGCAGATAAAGCAAATTAAAGCAGATAAAGACCTAATATGAAACTAGATGAATTAACCGCGCGCGTTCAACACTCGCTTGAGGACATGAAAGCCGAAGACATCGTTAAATTGGATGTCAGCGACAAATCGTCAATGACCGATGTATTGTTTTTTGCCACAGGCAATTCAACACGCCACGTCAAGTCCATTGCCGATAATGTTGCGATTAAAGAAAAAGAAGCTGGCAACCCGCCGCTGGGCGTTGAAGGAAAAGGCAGCGCTGAATGGATCCTGGTTGATCTGAATGATGTGATTGTGCATGTGATGTTGCAAAGCACCCGCGATTTTTATCAACTGGAGAAACTCTGGGAACAAGATGACGCCAACGATAAAACCGTAGAACAGGCGATTTCCGGAAAAAACGCGGAAGAGACCTGATTGGGCCGTTATGGACTTGATGGGAACTTGCCGGGAAATTAAATGAAAATTCATTTGCTCGCTGTCGGAACCAAAATGCCCGCCTGGGTCGTTCAGGGTTATCATGCGTATGCACAACGTCTGCCTGCAAAATGCAGTTTAGAGCTCAAGGAGATTGTTGCAGAAAAACGCCAGAAAAACAGTAACCTGACCGCAATAAAGGAAAAGGAAGCGGCGAAACTCAAGGCGGCCATTCCAGCGGGTTGCCGCGTGGTGTCGCTGGATGTAACAGGGCGACAGTGGAGCACCGAAAACCTGGCGACGCGCCTTCAGGACTGGATGATGGGCGGTCAGGACATTGCATTACTGGTTGGCGGCCCAGACGGTTTGACCCGTGAACTTTTGTCTTTGTCGCAGGAAATCTGGTCGCTCTCGAAATTGACTTTTCCGCACCCACTGGTTCGTGTGATTCTGGCTGAACAGCTCTATCGCGCATTCAGCATCACTGAAAACCATCCCTATCATAGAGCATGAGCAGTCAAGCGCAGATTGTTCTGGCGTCTGCTTCGCCGCGGCGCGCAGAATTGCTCGACCAGATTGGCGTGCGCTATCGCGTTGAACAGGCGGATATTGACGAAACGCCGCGCGTCGGCGAGTCAGCATCGAGCCTGGTTCAACGGCTGGCTAAAGCCAAGGCGCAAGCTGTTTCCAGTGAACTCCCGGTGCTTGGCGCCGATACGCTGGGTGTGCTGGATGGAGAATTATTACTACAACCACGTAATTTTCAGCATGCACGCCAAATGCTTGGCGACATGTCTGGTTCCTGGCATGAAATTTTGAGTGCTGTCGCGCTTTCCTATCAGGGCAATACCCGCCTGGCCTTGAACCGTAGCCGGGTTTTGTTTAAAACATTATCAGAAGCAGAAATCATTGCTTACTGGGATAGCGGAGAACCTCGGGGCAAGGCGGGCGCCTATGCGATTCAGGGCCTGGGAGCCTTGTTTATTGAGCGCATCGAAGGGTCATATTCGGCTATAATGGGCCTGCCGCTGTTTGAAACCGGAAAATTACTTGAAAATACAGGTATTCATCTTATCGCCTGAACCAGAAAACAAGGATAACAACAAGGATAATAAATAATGAGCGCAGAAATTCTAATGAATGTGACCCCACAAGAGTCGCGCGTCGCCATCCTCGAAAATGGCCTGTTACAGGAAGTCATCATTGAGCGCAACGCCAGTCAAGGTATTGTTGGCAACATCTATAAGGGCAAAGTTCACCGGGTTTTGCCCGGAATGGAAGCGGCGTTTATTGACATTGCAGGCCAGGAAAAGAAAGCGTTTTTACACGCCTCGGATTTGCGTTTTTCACCCAGAGAGGTGTTCAACGGCGACGCGCCCAATGAAGAGATATCCTATCCGCCGATTACCGAACTATTGCATGAAGGCAAAAAAGTACTGGTTCAGGTCATCAAGGAACCGTTGGGCACAAAAGGCGCGCGTCTTACGATGCATGTGACCATTCCGTCGCGCTATCTTGTCTTGATGCCGGATAACGATTCAATCGGCATCTCCAGTAAGATAGAAGACGAACAAGAACGTCTGCGTTTAAAGGAAATGGTGATCCGTCTGCGCGAAAAATTCAGTAAAGATGCTGAGGATTCAAGTCATAAAAAGCATGGGTTTATCGTGCGAACCGCTGCTGAGGGCATCACTGAAGAAGCGCTACAGGCTGACCTGAGTTTTTTATGTAAGCTCTGGAGTACGATTGTAAAAGATAATATTTCAAAACCGCAAGGCGCAGTTCTGTATTCGGATTTACCATTGGTGCAACGGGTATTGAGGGATGTGGTTGGCGAAGAAATTGAATCAGTCAAGGTTGATTCGCTGGAAACCTATGAGAATCTGGTGCGGTTTTGTGAAACCTTTATACCGGAACTGGCCGACAAGATAGAGCATTACCCAAGCAACAAACGCCCCATTTTTGATATGCACGGCGTTGAAGAAGAAATCCAGAAATCACTGAAACGCAAGGTTCAGTTAAAATCCGGCGGTTATCTGATTATTGACCAAACCGAAGCGATGACCACGATTGATATCAATACCGGTGGTTTTGTTGGTCATCGCAACCTGGAAGAAACTATTTTTAAAACCAATCTGGAAGCGGCGCAAACGCTGGCGCGTCAGCTGCGCCTGCGAAATCTGGGCGGCATTATTATTATCGACTTTATCGATATGCAAAAGGAAGAACATAAGCAACAGGTTATTGAGGCGCTGGAACAGGCGCTGGAAAGCGATCACGCCAAAACCTTTGTCAGTGATGTTTCTTCGCTGGGGCTGGTGGAAATGACGCGAAAACGCACCCGGGAATCACTGGAACATCTGCTATGTGAATCCTGTCCCACCTGTGAAGGGCGTGGCTATGTGAAAACGGCGACCACCGTCTGTTATGAAATTTTTAGGGAAATTCTTCGCGAATACAGACAATTTAACGCACGGGAATTGCTGGTGCTTGCGTCGCAGGAAGTGATAGAGTTATTACTGGACGAAGAATCGGATAGCCTGGCTCAAACCCAGGAATTCATCGGCGTACCGATTCGTTTGCAGGGTGAGCGTCTCTATACTCAGGAACAGTTTGATGTGGTTTTACTTTAAGATTATTAATTAATATTATGATAAATAGAGTTATTAATAGCTGTTTAAGGTAAGAAAGAAATAACTGAATAAAATAACATGAACAAAAAACTGACAAACAAACTGTCGAAAATAGCCGCGATTCAAATGGCGTCCGGGCCACAACTAGAGGCAAACCTGATGGCCAGCGCCAATCTGATCAAGCAAGCAGCTGACAAAGGCGCGCAAATGGTGGCGCTGCCTGAAAACTTTGCGTTAATGCCAATGCAAGAGACCGAAAACAGGGATATCGCCGAACAATTTGGTCAGGGCCATATCCAGGATTTTATCAGCGCTTGCGCCGAGGATAATCAAGTCTGGGTGGTAGCAGGATCCATCCCGCTTAAAACAGATTCCGACAAGGTCACGTCATCGTCCATTATGTTTGACTCAAATGGAAAAATCGTGGCGCGTTATGACAAAATTCATCTATTTGACGTCAGTTTTGACTGCGGCAAGGACTGTAACGAACAGTCCAGTAAGAATAACAACATGGAAACCTATCATGAAAGCGCCATTTTCAGTCCCGGCTCTGAAGTGGTCGTTGTCGATACGCCATTTGGTAAAATCGGTATGTCGATATGCTATGACCTGCGTTTCCCGATCCTGTTCCGTAAAATGGTCAATGCGGGAGCCGAGATTTTCATGATCCCATCTGCTTTCACTGCAGTAACTGGTAAAGAACACTGGGAGCCGCTGCTGCGCGCCCGGGCTATTGAAAACCAATGCTATGTGATTGCGCCCGCTCAGGGAGGCTATCATGTGAATGGGCGTAATACTTATGGTCACAGCATGGTCATTGACTATTGGGGACGCGTCCATGAGACACTTGAAAAAGGTGCGGGCAGTATCATGATTGATGTTGACCTCAAGGCGCAACAGGCGACCAGAAAAAACTTTCCTGTGCTGCAACACCGTAAATTCTAAACTTCTATCATTACTATACTATTATATTTATGACACTTTCTTTGCTTGAATCTGCACAACGCGTTCTGCTTGACCCGGCGGGTCTAACCGAGTCCCGGCTGGACAAGGTTTTCTCACCCATTATGAAGGCCGACATAGCCGATCTTTATTTTCAGTCCACCCGTTTTGAATCCTGGATGCTGGAAGACGGCATCATCAAGGGTGGCAGTTACAGCATCGAACAGGGTGTTGGCGTACGCATGGTGGTGGGCGAACAGACCGGTTTTGCCTACTCGGATGAGATCACTTTCGACGCTTTGAGCGCCTCTGCGAATGCGGCCGCTGCGATAGCGCGCTCCGGGCGCTCGGCTTCTACAAAGGCCTGGAAAGCAAAGCATCGGCAGACCACCCATGCGCTTTACAAGGAAGATAATCCGCTGGCGAGTATGTCTGAAGACGAAAAAATCGCTTTGCTGCGTCATGCGGATGAAACCGCGCGCGCCGCCAGCCCGCATGTGCAACAGGTGATCGCCAATATTGCCGGCGTTCATGAACATATATTGATTGCGGATGGCCAGGGCAATCTGAATGCGGATATTCGCCCGCTGGTGCGTATGAACGTGACCGTGATCGTGGAAAAAGATGGCAAGCATGAATCCGCAGGCAGTGGAGGAGGCGGACGCGTCGCCTTTGATTATTTCACCCAGGTAGACCGGGTCAGGGAATACGCCGAAGAAGCCGTGCGTCTTGCATTGGTCAATCTGGATGCCATCGATGCGCCAGCGGGCAGCCAGACTGTGGTGCTGGGTTCAGGCTGGCCGGGCGTGCTGCTGCACGAAGCCGTTGGGCATGGACTGGAAGGCGATTTTAACCGCAAAGGAACATCCGCATTTAGCGGTCGTATGGGTGAGAAAGTGGCGGCGGATGGCGTCACCGTCGTGGATGACGGAACACTGAAAAACCGTCGCGGTTCGCTCAATATCGACGATGAAGGCGCGCCGACCAACTGTACGACGCTGATTGAAGATGGCGTCCTCAAAGGTTATATGCAGGACAAGCTCAATGCGCGCCTGATGGGTGTCGAATCTACCGGGAACGGCCGCCGCGAATCCTATGCGCACCTGCCCATGCCGCGCATGACCAACACCTATATGCTGGCGGGCGACAAAGACCCACAGGAAATCATCGAATCGGTTAAAAATGGTCTGTACGCGGTTAATTTTGGCGGCGGCCAGGTGGATATTACTTCAGGAAAATTCGTATTTTCGGCTTCTGAGGCCTACCTGATCGAAAACGGCAAGGTCACCAAGCCGGTCAAGGGAGCCACCCTGATTGGCAACGGCCCGGATGTGCTGACTCGCGTGAGTATGATCGGCAATGACCTGGCCCTGGACAAGGGTGTTGGCGTCTGCGGCAAGGCGGGGCAAAGCGTACCGGTGGGTGTGGGACAACCCACGCTTAAAATTGACGGCCTGACGGTGGGCGGAACGGATGGAGGGGCTTGTTGATGAGCGATCTGGATATAAACAAAACGGAACAAGAGCTGCGCGAGCTATCTGAAACAGTATTGAAACTGGCCAGAAAGCAGGGCGCTTCGGCGGCGGAGCTGTCGCTAAACCGGGGTGCGGGCTTATCCGTAGAAGTTCACATGAAAAATGTGGATAAACTGGAATACCACCGCGACCAGGGTTTAAGCTTGACTGTCTATTTTGGTCAAAAACAGGGCGCCGCCAGCAGCGGCGATCTCTCCAGAAACGCTATCGAAGACACGGTGCGCGCCGCCTGTAATATTGCAAAATTTACCAGTGAAGACCCCTACGCAGGCCTGGCCGACAAGGAGTTTATGGCGCATGATTACCCGGATCTTGACTTGTATCATCCCTGGGATTTACAGGCTGATCAGGCGATAGACGTTGCGCTGGAATGCGAATCGGCGGCGTTGGCGCATGATCAGCGCATTATTAATTCGGATGGCGCAAGCATCAGCACCTACAGTGGTCTAAGCGTGCTTGCCAATAGCAATGATTTTTGCGGTCTTGTTCCCTCTAGCCGTCATACCTTGAGTTGTTCGGTAATTGCGCAACAGCCGGGCAGTGATGCGATGCAGCGTGATTACTGGTACAGCACCGCGCGTCTCAGTGAAAAACTGGAAGCGGCGCAGGATATCGGCGTCAAGGCGGCGCAACGCACCCTGGCGCGACTTGATAGCAGGCAAATCAGTACTCGTAAAACGCCAGTGCTTTATTCTGCGGAAATGGCGCGCAGCCTGATTTCGCATTTTACCAGCGCAGTCAGCGGCGGGGCGCAATACCGTAAATCCACCTTCCTGCTGGATTGTCTGAATACACAAAAGAATCAGAAAGTTTTCCCTGATTTCATTCACCTATACGAACAACCGCTGATTCCACAGGCGCTTGGCAGCGGTGCGTTTGACAAGGAGGGCGTCGCCACCCGCAATCAGGATCTGGTCGCCGAGGGTCTTGTGCAACACTACCTGTTAAGCAGCTATACCGCGCGTCAGCTGGGCATGAAAACCACCGCCAACGCTGGCGGCACGCATAATCTGACGCTGCAGAATACGGGTCAGAACCTGGAGGAAATGCTACGTGAATTGGATACCGGCTTTTATGTCACCGAGCTGATCGGCAGCGGCATCAACGCAGTCACTGGTGATTATTCGCGTGGAGCCGCAGGCTTCTGGGTTGAACAGGGTGAAATCCAGTTTCCGGTTGAAGAAGTGACCGTCGCAGGCAACCTAAAGGACATGTTCAGGCAGATCGTCGCCGTCGGCAATGACGTCGATCTCAGGGCGGGAATGCGTACCGGATCTATATTGATTGAAGAAATGATGATTGCAGGTCAGTGATTAACGATTAACGCTTTACTCCTACAAATAAATTATTGCATTTTATTGTTTATTGATATGAGTAATGTTTTTCCAGCTTCGAAATATCAAACTTTGCTCCAATC
>JANTHA010000037.1 GCA_024762625.1 Thiotrichaceae bacterium | reverse complement strand
GCTGCTGCTTTGGTAAGACATAATCAAGACTGAATAAGAAACACAGCAATAGAAATACGTAAAAAAATAATTGCCTCAGTTTTTTGGATGCTGTTGTTTCTTTATTCATGGCATTTGAATGAATTATTGCCTTTCTCCGCTTAGTCGCCAAATCCTCGCGGCGCTTATAGCCATTTCTTTCGCCGCCTTGAATTGAGCGAGCTGATAATTTTGAATTTGTTCCTGTGCATCGATAATGTCGAGCAACGAGGATTCGCCGGTTTCGAACAAATCTCTGGCGATGTCCAGCGTGGCCTTGGCCTTGGGCAATACCTTGTTTTGATAAAGCATAAAACGGCTCGCTTCGCTGTTGTAGCTCAACAACGCCTGTTTTATTTCGCCTTCGGTCTGAATTTGCAAGGCGTGAATTTTAGTTTGCAAGGCGCTGTATTTTTGTCTGACCTCGTTGAGATAGGCGTCATTTCTTGCGAAAAAGTCGTTGCGTTTTATTTTGGGTCTATCACTAAAACCTGGCTTGCCGCCGTTTTCGTTAAAACGGCTGTAGCCCGCGTCAAAATCCGGATAGAAACGCTTTTCGGAGAGCCGGATGATTTGCGCCATTTTCTTAAGTTCGGATTGCAGGCGCTGGATTTCGATGCGTTTTTCTCTGGCGATTATGGTCAGCGAATGACTGTTTTTGCCGAGTTTGACGGGGCTCAGTTTATCAAGTCCTTTGAATGTGAATTCGCCCGGCAGATTCAGCAAGGCATTGAGCTGCGCCTGTTTTTGTAAAAAGCGATTGTTTGCAATATGCTGTTTGTTCGCGGTTTTCTGTATTTCGATATCTGCCTGCAGTATGCCGCCGAGTTTGGCTGATTTTTCATCCAGGTTGCTTGAATAACTGTTTTTCAATTCATCCTTGAGGTTTTTGAGCAGTTTCACCAGATTTCTTTCAATAATTACTTCCTGCTGGGCGAATTGCAGTTCAGCATAGGCGATGCGCGTTTGTGTGAGCACATCCTGCACGGCCTGTTTTAGCTGTAAACGCGCGCTTTCCACAGACTGGTCGATTATTGAGGCTTTCAGACTCGCCAGACCCGGAAAAGGAAATCCAGCGGCAACGGATGTTTTATGTTTTTGGTTGCTTCCGGGCAGCGTGATATCGCTGGTAAAGGCGGCGTATTGCGCCAGCATGTCATCCAGATAGGCGACCTGGTCATATTTATCCAGGCTTGCGCGCGCCGTTTGCAGGGCTGTCTGGATATCCGGGTTTTTGTTCAGGGCGAGCGTCAGCACGCGTTGCAGACTTGCGCCTTGTTTTAATTGGGCAGCGTTGACTGGAGCGCTGGGTCGGAACAGGCCATTGTTGACGATGGCGGATTCAATTTTTCTTCGCGCCTGTTTTTTACGGTCGGGTAATTGCCGGATGATTTTTTTCAGTGCTGCAATATTTTGGTTTTTGTTTTGTTCAGCTCCGGTTTTCAGAGGCGCAGCAGCTTTCAGGTTTGCTGCAACATAGCTCGAATAGCGATACTGTTTGAAATCATTTTGCAGACGGTCAAAGTCATCTGGATTTTGTTTTCCGGTTGAACTACAGGCTGCCAGAAATAAGGTCACAAAACCCAGGCATGCTATTGTTTTTAAATTATTTATCATAGCTTTCTCCCGGTCAGTTTTTCCATCTCGGCAAGCGCTATCCAGTAGTCCGCGATGGCGCGTTGTTGCGCCAGTTTAAAGTTCAGCCAGGTCGATTGCGTTTCCAGATAGCTGCTGATCGAACCCTTGTTTTCGCGGTATTGAAGTTGTGCGACTTGCATGGCGCGGTTCGCTTGCGGGATCAGTTTCTGACCATACAGGGTGATCAGTCTTTGCGCGTTTGTCAGTTTGAAGTAGACCGTTTTGACGCGGTTTTTAAGCATATTCACGAGCGCGGTTTTCTGTTCGATTTTTTGACGCCGGTCAAGCTGCGCCTGGCGCTGGATAGCGTTGTTTTTACGTCGGTTTAACGGAATATTGAGCCCGATGCTAACGGCCAGCCCATCGCGTCCGCTGCGCGGCAGGCCGGCGATATCCGATTCTCCAATCTGGGTGTAGCGCAGCCCGAGATTAAAATCGGGCAGGCTGGAATAGCGCGCCAGGCGGCTTTGTATGCCGCTTTTTTCGATATCCAGGTCAGCGATTTTGAGTTCTTCATTATGTTCCGCCCACTGATAGAGGCGCGTCAGCGGATGCGCGAACCTGGCGGGAATACGCGCATAACTGTTAATCGCAAGTGCTTGTTGCGGGTCGCGATTAAGCAGCGTGTTGATTTGCGTCATTTCTGTCTGGCGCATTTCTTCCAGGAGTTGCACATCATAGGAAACCTGTGCGTACTGGCTTTCTGCCCTGGCGACATCATTCAGGGTGCTTGCAGAACTGGCGTAATCAGTGCTCGCAAGCCGCGTAATGCGTTCCAGTAATTGTTTGTTTTGCTGGCTGATTTTGATCGCGTTTTCAATATAAACCAGTTCGTAGAATGACTGTTTCAGTTTGACAATTAGATCGCGGCTTGCCTTGTCATAGCGTAGTTTGGCCATGCCAATCTCTTTTTTGACCGTCTCGCCTTTTAAACGCAATTTGCCCGGATAGGGGATTTGCTGACTCAGCGCCAGACTGCGATCCTGTGGGCCGAGGCGGGTTTCCACCGGGTTGATCGATTCGCTGTAAACCAGCTTTGGGTCATTCAGTGCGACAGCCTGTGGATATTGTTGAATTTTGCTTTGCCAGGCCAGTTTTTTAGCCTTTAGTTCCGGGTTGTTGCTAATGGCGATTTTAATGAGCTGATTGAGCGCAATTTTGTGTTTTGAGGTCTTGCGCACTGCGGGCTTATGCGCGGTTTGTTTGTTGGCGGTGTGTTTCCTGGCCACGGTTTTTTGCGCAGGAGCCGCATGAATAGCAACGGGCAATACGGCGAGCGCAACCACTAGCATCATCATAACGATGGGTTGTTGTATCCTCATGACTTTTCTCCTGTTGGTTTGATCTCTTCTATTTGGGTTTCATTGCTTACATTGATTTTGTGCTTCGTTTCATCAATAACGCCATTTTTGATGTCTCTTCTTTTCCAGATCAGATAGATCGCCGGTATCACAAGCAATGATAGCAAGGGCGCGGTGATCATACCGCCCACCATGGGCGCGGCGATGCGTTTCATTACGTCTGAGCCAGTTCCGCTTCCAATCATGATCGGAATAAGGCCTGCGATAATCACCGCTACGGTCATCGCCTTGGGCCTGACGCGCATCACCGCCCCTTCCATGATGCTGTCTTTAAGGTCGGCAAGATTTTTGAGTTTGCCATCCAGCGCTTTTTGCAGGGTCGAGTTGTTCAAATAAATCAGCATGATTACGCCAAATTCGGCGGCCACTCCAGCCAGCGCAATAAAGCCGACTGCGACCGCGACCGAGAAGTTGAAATTCAGCCAGAATAAAAACCAGATGCCGCCTACGAGCGCAAACGGCAATGACAGCATGATGATCAGCGCCGCAGTCATGTCCTTGAAGGTCAGATAAAGCAGCAGCAGGATCACCAGCAACATCATTGGAATCACCAGGCTAAGCTTGTCCTTAACGCGCAACAGATATTCGTACTGGCCGGCCCAGGTGATGGAATAGCCCGCAGGTAGTTTGAGCTCTTTATCCAGTTTGTCACGCGCATTTTTAACATAGCCGCCCAGATCCACATCGCGGATGTCCACAAAGGTCCATCCGTTAAGCCGCGCATTTTCTGTTTTGATCATGGGTGGGCCTTCGGCAAAGTGAATGTTGGCGACGCGCGATAGTGGAATGTGTGCGCCGGAAGGCGTAACCAGCGGCAACTCCATCAGTTTGTCGATATCGTCTCGCACATTGCGCGGATAGCGCAGGTTGACCGGGTATCGTTCCAGTCCTTCGACCGTCTGGGTGATATTTGCGCCGCCCACAGCGGAGCTGATGATGGTCTGGATATCGGCGATATTCAGACCAAAACGCGCCGCGGTGATGCGATCCGGTATGATTTCAATATAGCGTCCGCCGGATACGCGTTCTGAAAATACCGATGCGGTTCCGGGAACGTCATTCAAAATGCCTTCGATGTCCTTGCCGATTTTTTCGATTACATTCAAATCCTGACCGGCGATCTTGATGCCGACCGGCGTTTTTATACCGGTTGCGAGCATATCGATGCGTGTCTTGATCGGTTGCACCCAGGCGTTGGTCAGACCTGGAAACTTGACCCGCTCGTCCAGTTCCCTGATGATATCTTTCAGGGTTACGCCAGGGCGCCATTCATTTTTCGGTTTGAATAAAATGGTAGTTTCGATCATGGTCAGCGGCGCTGGGTCGGTGGCTGTTTCGGCGCGACCGATTTTGCCAAACACGCGCTTGACCTCGGGAACGGTCATGATCAGTTTGTCGGTCTGGGTAAGCAGTTCCTGCGCCTTGCCGATCGAAAGGCCGGGCAGGGTGGTAGGCATGTACAGCAAGTCGCCTTCCTCCAGTTCCGGCATGAATTCGCTGCCCACATGTTGTAGCGGGAACCAGGCAGACATCAATACCAGCAATGACGCCAGAATGGTCAGCCAGGGCCTTTTCAGGCAAAAGCCGAGAATAGGGCGATATAGCCAGATCAAAAAGACCGATAGCGGGTTTTTGCTTTCATCCGGAATTTTTCCGCGTATCATATAACCCATCAATATCGGCACCAGTGAAATTGCGAGGCCCGCCGCAGCCGCCATGGAATAGGTTTTGGTGAACGCCAGCGGCGCAAAAAGACGCCCTTCCTGTGCTTCCAGCGTAAAAATGGGAATAAAACTGAGTGTGATAATCAGCAGTGAAAAGAACAGCGCAGGGCCGACTTCAATTGCAGATTCGGTTATGACGCGCCAGTGGTCTTTTCCTTTAGGCATTTCACCAAAGTCTTTTTGCCATTGTTCCAGATGTTTATGCGCATTCTCGATCATCACGATGGCCGCATCCACCATAGCGCCGATGGCGATTGCAATGCCGCCAAGCGACATGATGTTGGCATTGATGCCCTGCTGATGCATGATAATAAACGCCGCCAGAATGCCGATTGGCAGGCTGATGATGGCGACCAGCGAGGAACGCAAATGAAACAGAAAAACCAGACAAACCAGGGCGACGACTGCAAATTCCTCCAGTAGTTTGTGTTGCAGGTTTTCGACCGCATTCAGGATCAGTTCGGAGCGGTCATAGGTGGTGATGATTTCAACGCCATCAGGCAGCCCTTTTTTGATTTGCTCCAGTTTCTTTTTGGCGTCTTCGATGACCTGTAGCGCATTTTCACCATAACGCATCACCACAATGCCGCCTACCACTTCGCCTTCGCCATCAAGTTCGGCGATACCGCGGCGCATTTGTGGGCCGATGCGCACTCTCGCGATATCGCGCAACAGAACTGGCGCACCGGTTTCCTGATTTAGGCTAACCGGGATGTTTTCGATGTCTTCGACGTTTTTCAGATAGCCCTTGGAGCTGATCATGTATTCAGCCTCGCCTAGCTCCATCACCGATCCACTGGTTTCCTGATTGGCGCGCTGGATGGCTTTTTTAAGCTGATCCAGCGTAATATTGTAGGCGCGCAGATTGTCCGGATCGGCGGTAACCTGATACTGCTTAACCATGCCGCCGATGGTGGCGATTTCGGAGACGCCGGGTACGGTTTGTAGTTCGTATTTGATAAACCAGTCCTGAATTGAACGTAGCTGGGAGAGGTCATGCGTGTTGGTTTTATCCACCAGCGCATATTCGTATACCCAGCCCACACCGGTTGCGTCAGGCCCAAGTCGCGGCTCCACGCCTTTTGGCAACTGACTAGCAGCCTGGCTCAGATATTCTTGCACGCGCGCGCGCGCCCAGTAAATATCAGTGCCATCTTCGAAAATGATATACACATAGGAATCGCCAAAAAAAGAGAAACCACGCACCACGGTGGCTCTGGGTACGCTCAGCATGGTGGTGGTAATCGGGTAGGTAACCTGATCCTCAACGACTTGTGGAACCTGTCCTGGAAAGCTTGTTTTGACGATGACCTGCACATCAGAGAGATCAGGAATTGCATCCAGCGGTGTTTGTTTCAGTGAAATCAATCCCCAGATGGCGATCAGTACGGTCAGCATCAGGACTAAAAAGCGGTTTTTTATCGATGCTTTTATTATATTGGCCAGCATCTCATTTACCCCCGTCTTCGGAGACTTCCCGAGTGGTTTTCATATGTGCGCCGTTCATTCCAGGTTTGCTAGCGTTATCCGGCATGGTGTTTGCTTTTGCATCACTGTCTTGTGTGTTTTCTGCGCCTTCACCACTCAGACGACGAAAACTGGCTTGCAGATTGCTTTCGGAATCAATCATGAATTGTCCGGATACCAGAATCTTGTCGCCTTTTATCAGACCTTCGCTTATTTCCACCATGTCCGCCGTCTTGATGCCGGTTTTCACTTTAACAGGCTGAAATTTTCGGCGTTTGTTCTTTTCGTCAACCACCTTGACCACGCGCGCGCTGTTTCCATAATAAATAACGGCTTCGGAAGGTACTGTAAGCGCCCGTTTGCCGCCAGCGAACAAAGCGACATCGGCGAACATATTGGGTTTGAGTAGCTGTTTTGGCGCGGCGATTTTAAGACGTACGCGCAAGGTGCGGGTCTTGGGATTGAGTTCCGGATAAATATAATCGACCTTGCCGATCCAGGTTTCACCGGGAACGCCCTGAACCTGAATTTCGGCCTTGTCGCCGACCTTGATCCAGGTAAGCTGGTGTTCAAAAACGTCTACAATCACCCAGACGGTGGACAGGTCGGCAATCGTGTAAAGTTCACTAGCCGGCGTGATGTACATGCCATCGCGGATGCCGATACGGGTCACGACGCCGTCATGCTGTGCAATCACCGGGATGCGGCTTTGTGATTTGCGCGTTTTAATGATTTTTTGAATGATGGTTTCAGGCACATTTAAATCGCGCAAACGTGTTTTGGAGGCTTCCGCCAGCGACGCGCCCTTACCGGATGCCAGTGATTTATGACGTAGCGCAATGATAAGGTCTTTTTGCGCGGCGACGATTTCCGGCGAATAGAATTCCAGCAGCGTTTCGCCCTTGCTTACCGGATCGCCCAGCGACTTGATATTCACTTTTTCCACCCAGCCTTTGGCGCGCGGGTGGACATGATGGAGCGTGTCTTCGTTATAGGTCACAGAGCCAATGGTCTTGATGGCGCGCGATAATTCATGGACTTTAACGGTAGCGACGCGTATCCCCATATTTTGCGCGGTGGTCGCGTTGATGGTGATTTTGGGAAAATCGTCGGCATTTTCTTCGTCCGAATCATCATTGTCTTCCTCATAAACGGGTATCAGATCCATCCCCATCGGTGACTTCCCAGGCTCGTCGCGGCGGTAATTGGCGTCCATGGGTGCAACCCAGTATTTAATTTTTTTCTGTTTGTTCTGTTTTGGTGGTTTGGTTTTTTTGCTTTCTTTTTTAACCAGATCCATTCCACAGATGGGACAATTGCCCGGTTCGTCCTTGACAATTTGCGGGTGCATCGGGCAAACATAAGTGGGGTCGGCATGCCGTTTAGAATGTTCCGCTACGCTGTCTTTTTCGACATCCTTGATGTTATCCGCAAATGTATTTTGATAACGTTTGCCAGTAATTTTCGCAATTGTGAAATTATAAACTGGTTCGAGTTTGTCTGGCGCCGCCAGCCAGGCGACCAAAATAGCGAACAAGCTTACTACAATAATAAACAGCGTAAAGCTGATAATTCTCTTTAGGAATTTCATGTGACTCTCTGATAATTAACAAAAAAGCGCAATCGCGCAGCGTGTAATCAGAGGATTGTAATTGGAGGCCGGTAGAGTAGGTCGATTGTGTTGGCGATTTTAAGAGGCAGAGCCTTGCGTTGAAAAATAGAACGGGCAGGAAGCGACAGCGGATTGGTCAGAGTAGCATTTATCAATGTGAAACCGGTTTGAGCGCTATCGCATTGACAGCTGTCGCCATGCGCGCAATTCTGTGTGCAGCAGTGTTTGCAACAGTCACTCATGGCGTTATGCAGGGTTTGTTTACCCATTTGCTTGCAACATTTGTGCGACATCTGAGACATCTGTGTCATGTGAGAGTGAACATGCGCATCTGAGTGATGGGAATGGATAGACGCAAGGGCTTTTGAGGACAGCATCATAGACATGACGGGTAAAGCCGCCATAATGAAAATCATTAGCAGACTGATTATTCTATTTGTTCTATGCAAAACCAGCTTCATTACTGGATTCGGGTATGTGTCGCGCATGTACATGGTTTAATTAGTTTACTATAAATAAACAATAAGGATGCATTTTTATTTAAGGGCGCCTCTATTAATTGAGATGTCCTTTATATGCCCTTTGCAATCAGAATCACGGTACTCCTGTTTTTCACAGCGTATTCGTAGTTATTTTTTAACGGGCTTAGGCGATCCAGTTCATTGATGGATAAATCGTCTTTCAGACCGGTATCTACAAATCGATACCACCTTCTTTTGTGTACCTGCGGGAGTTCAAATACAGCGTCTTCCCAGTGTGCATTAGCAATCAGATACACGTCGTCAGATTGTCCCTCTTTGGTGTTGCCTGAAAGGTGCATCGCAATGCTGCAAGATTCATCCCCCCAGTCTGGCTGACCTAATTGTTTGCCATGCCAGGTAATGTGCGCTCCATGTCCGTTATTGACAATAAAACTGTTATATCTCAGGAGCTTATGGCTTTTACGGAATTCGATTAATAAGCGGAAAAAGCGATACAGGCTTTTATTGGATTCTAATTGATCCCAGTCAAGCCAGCTTAATTCATTGTCCTGACAGTAGGCATTATTATTCCCTTTTTGTGTACGGCCCATTTCATCGCCGGCAAGAATCATGGGTACGCCTCGCGAAATTAAAAGCAAGGTAGCGAAATTCCGAATCTGACGCTCCCTTAACGCAATAATATCAGGATTGTCGGTAACGCCTTCCACGCCGCAGTTCCAGCTTAAATTATGGTTGTCGCCATCGTTATTGTCTTCACCGTTTGCCTCGTTGTGTTTTTCATTATAGGCAACCAGATCCGCCAGACTAAAGCCATCATGACTGGTGATAAAGTTAATGCCGTGTCCAGGTTCTCTCTCCGACTGATATAAATCGGCGCTTCCCGCAAGACGCGTGGCAAGATATTTGGTATAGCCTTTATCACCACGCACGAAGCTACGGATATCATCCCTGAAGCGCCCATTCCATTCCGCCCAGCGCCCCCAGTTAGGGAAACTACCGACTTGATAGAGTCCGGCGGCGTCCCAGGCTTCAGCAATCAGTTTAGTGTCAGCGAGGATAGGGTCGCCAGCAATTTGCTCCAATAAAGGAGGGCTGGAAAGTACGCTGCCATCCTGGGCGCGCCCCAGAATTGAGGCCAGATCAAAACGAAAGCCATCAACATGCATTTCGGTTACCCAGTAACGTAGGCTGGACAGAATAAAATTTCGAACATAAGGATGGTTGCAATTAATGGTGTTTCCGCATCCTGAGAAATTCATATGATTGTGATCAGCCGATAACATGTAATAAGTGCTATTATCTATCCCCTTGAATGATATGGTTTTTCCCCGATAATCACCCTCGCCGCTGTGATTAAACACCACATCAAGAATGACCTCGATGCCCGCCGCATGCAATGCTTTTACCATGTCTTTGAATTCGTTGACTTCGCTACCCGCTTCTTTTCCGGAGGAATAACCAGCTTTAGGCGCAAAAAAAGACAAGGGATGATAACCCCAGAAATTATACAAGCGGGAGCCATCTTCAGGATTGATGCGATCATTATCCAGCTCATCAAATTCAGTCACTGGCAATAATTCGACCGCAGTAACGCCCAGTTCTTTCAGATAGGGGATTTTTTCGATGACTCCTCTGAATGTTCCGGGATAGTTGACTTTCGATGACGGGTCGCTGGTAAATCCGCGTATATGCATTTCATAGATAATGGAATCAGCAAGTGGACGATTAATTGGTTGGTCGAATTCCCAGTCGTACTCCTGGTTAACCAGAATGGCTCGCCTGAAAGTATTCTCGGTTTTATGAGCTTCATTGCGCCATTCATTGGTGCCGTTTAAAGCGATCGCATAAGGATCCGCCATCAATTGATCAGGTCTGTAACAGTGTGGTGGATACTCGGGACCATCAAGACGATAGCCATATTCAATGCCCGGATTGAGCCCTGCAATGAAACAATGCCAGACATCACCGGTTCGGTTGTAGGTTTTATCGAGTGGAAAAGCAGCAATTTCAGTGTCATATCCCGGAAGAAATAGCACCAATGTTACTTGCGTAGCGTTTCTTGAAAACAGTGCGAAATTGATGCCGCCGCGTTTGATGGAAGAACCGAGCGGCAAAGGAGCTCCCCGGTCAAACTTGAAATCTTCGGTAACAACTGACAGCAGATTAGGAGCCGGTGTGCTTTGCATATTTCCCCCTGGATATCTTGTTATTTGGCATTGCCCTTATGCCTTTTATAAATTTATCGTCAATATTTTAACATAAGAATACATATAATTACATCTATAAGTAATACTAATAAAGATTAAAAAATAAAACGGTACGCCTTTAAACTGGATGCGCCCGACTACGGCCTGTGTGATCAATTTCCAGCAGTTTGCTGACAAATGGGATTTTTACAGGACGGTTTTCAAGCAACTCACAAAACGACCGTTTATCTGGAAAACATGGCAATTTATCGGATTCTGTTATAAATTTAAAACATAAAAATAATTAATGGATGCTTTAAATAAGCAATATAATAAATAAACAGAATTAACAATAAAAAAGGAAAATAGACGTGAAGAAAAAAGCCCTGGCGCTTGCAGTTTGTATGACGTTTACTGCACCCACACTGTGCGTTGCAATGGTTAAGCCTAATAAACTGATAAATCTAGGAAAAATACAATCGAAGTCAAATTTGAATGAGCCCTTCAAAGCTGTTATTCCCATTTTTCCAGATAAAAAAGAACATCTTAAGAAACTCAAGGTCAGGCTTGCGCCCGCACAGATATTTGAAAAGCTCGGCCTTAAAAAATTATCTGTTCTTGATGGTCTTAAATTCCGCATAGGTTCAAGTAATCATAAGCCGGTCATTGTCGTTAGTTCTAAAAAGCCTATCCAAATTCAATTAATTAATTTTGTGCTTGAAATAAAAAGCACGGAAGGTAAATTTTATCAGCATTTTACAGCCTTGATAGATTCGGCGGACACGCAGATTTCGACTTCCAGGGAAGCAGACAGTTTAAATACCGCGGGGATTACCAGCGAAAAAGATAAAACAGCGCACGAAAAATCAAAAAGTAAACCTGGGCGGATCTCATATGCATCAAATAAAATAGCGATACCGCCCAAAAATATTGCTGATAATCAGTCGTTTAACGATTCGGCAAACGAACTTAAAAAAACAAATGGAAATCTGTTGCTGGAGGCTCATTCTTCTCCCAGACTAAGCTCTAATAGTCCAACCAGCTATGTAGTAAAAACCGGTGATTGCCTATCCAAAATTGCCAAACGATTGAATACAGGTGAAGTCTCGTTAGCCCTAATGATGGATGCCATACATTCTAAAAACCCCACCGCTTTCATAAATAACGATATCAACAAGCTCAAGAGGGGCGCGATCTTACGAATTCCCTCATTAAAACAGTTTTCAAATAACAAAATTAGAACTGTAAAAGTCGACGCTTCCAGTAATAAAAACGATACTGGTACAAGAGTCAATAATACTGTTCGACAAACAATGGCAAAAACGGCAACCGACACAGTCCAGCCAGTTAGCCAGCAAAGCCATCGTTATACGGTAAAAAAGGGTGATACTTTATCATCCATTATTAAAAAAAGTGGATATACAGTTGGTTCGTTTACAAAAACATTAAAAACAATCCATCATGCAAATCCGCATGCTTTTTCCCGGAATAATATTAATAGGTTAAAAATAGGTTCAGTGTTAATTTTTCCCGATTTAAATGAAAAAACTGCGTC
>JANTHA010000036.1 GCA_024762625.1 Thiotrichaceae bacterium | reverse complement strand
GTCCGCGAGCTTCACCTGGCCACAGTTTTTCAATATTGTATTTATTGATCATGAATTCTACTTTAGATTCCAGAGCCTCGTGCAACAGAGAGTTCTCACGTTTTTTTAATTGCGTTCTGGCGATGAATTCCAAAGTGTCATAAAGAGCCATATTGTAAACACGGAACTTTTCATCATTTCCTGATAAAAAACCGACTTCTGCTCCTTTATCAACGCTTTCAATGGAATTACGCACATAGACAATTTTTTCAAAGCGGCCCAGGTCGATCAGGCGCATTGCAACTGCGAAGGCGAGCAACGTTTTGCCACTACCCGCTTTGGCATCGACGACCGTAATATCATAATGATCACTTAAAAGCGCCTTGAGTAGAAACATCTGTTTCATATTCATTGGTTTAATACTAAGGCCCTTAAAATCTTCCTTTTCATCAATGATGTCAATTTTTCCACCATTGCTGATTATTCCGTATTGTCGATTTCCATCGCTTGATTTGAATTCGTAGTTGAAATTCTCAATCTTGTAATCTTTATCATAATCAACAATATCTTTATTGGGCATGGCGTTAAAATAACTGGAATCAACGCTAATGGATTTGTAAAACCTGAAATTTGGAAGCTCATCTCTGTCTTCATTTAGTGTTTGTACCTTTACGCCAGAAAATAAACCAAACATTCGGGCGTAGATATCAAGGGACAAAAAGATGATTTTATGCCCTTTATAATAATGTTGCGCCGCTTCGGCGACTTCGACAATACGTTTATCATTGGATTCGGCAATGTGCGCCGAATCAAGGTCAGTTTCATATTCTTTTTTAGCAAACAAATGGATGGATGCCGAGTGGTTAAAACGCAGCTTAACGATTCTGTATTTGTTCTTTTGATCTACTTTGTCTACTTTACAACTGGCAAGCATTCGAGCGAAGCTTCGCGCCTGGTAGCCGAGTTCTCCAGAATTTTTTTTGAATTCTTCCAGTTCAACGAGCACCGTTTCAGGGATAACGACGATATTATTATTATCTTGAGATAGTTTTTTTATTGATTGCGGGTTATGGAGAATGATATTGGTATCAATAACATAGATTTTATCGGCCATAATTTATAAGACTCCTGAGTTTAACGGGCATGAATGATAACAAAAAGAATGAATTCCAAGCTCAAAATTTTATGACATGAATATACTAGCCGAGACTTTCCCATGCTTAATAGAAATAGAGTATATTTCTTAAAATAATAAACCCGAGATTACAAACAGGACGGCTGCAAATGCTCCGCCGATTAACGCATAGGGAAGTTGTGATGTTACATGTTCAATGTGATCACAGCCCGCCGCCATGGAAGAGATGATGGTGGTGTCGGAAATCGGCGAAGCGTGATCGCCAAAGATGCCGCCGGAGATGACCGCGCCGATCACCAAATATAAATGAGCGCCGGTAGCGACGCTCAGCGCAATCGCAATCGGCATCATGATGGAAAATGTTCCCCAGCTGGTGCCGGTTGAGAATGCGATCAGCGAGGCTAGCAGGAACACGATGACCGGGATCAGGACAGGGCTGACGATGCCCTGTGCGAGGGAGGCCAGGTACTTCCCGGTGCCGAGATCATTGGTCAGTTTACCGATGGCGAACGCGAGGATCAGGATCAATGCTATCGGAATCATGTCGGCAATGCCCTGGTAGAAGCTTTTGTAGAATGCTTTTTTAGTCATGGTTCCGGTCATCATGAAATAGACAAATGTAACCAGCAGACTAACAACGACGGCGTAAAATACCGAAGTGGAGCCGCTGCCTTTGAGGATGTTGCCATCGCCAGTAAGATAAAGGCTCACGGGCACAGTCAGGATCATGACAATCAAAGGCGTCAACATATGGCTCATGTGGCCAGTCGCTTGATTCTTGTCAGTTTGTACCGACTGTAAATTGCTCAGTATCTGATGTTGTTGTTTGGCAAGTTTTTCAAACTGCCTCATGGGTCCAATATCTTTTCCTGTCAAAATTACAATCAGAGCCAGTATCAGCGCCAGGATGGCATAATAATTAAAAGGAATTGAGTGGATGAAAATATCGGTGGCGTTGCCGGTGATGGTGTTGGCGCCGATTTCAGCGGTAATCAATCCGATTAGCAGTGCGCCCCAACCATTTAATGCGATTAATGAGCAAACTGGCGCAGAGGTTGAATCACAAATATAGGCCAGCTTCTGACGCGAAACGCCATATTTGTCGGTGAGTGGTTTACCTACTGTGCCGGCGACTAGCGAGGTAATTGATGACTCGATAAAAATGATAATGCCAACTGCATAGCTCAGCAATAAAGCGCCGCGTGCAGATCGAATGGTATTGCTTTTTATTGTCAGGAAATGCACAAAGCCAGCGACGCCGCCGCTATCCACTATCAGTCGGATAATGGAGCCAACCAGCAATGAAAACAACACGGTTTTAGTGATCCAGCCTTCTGAAAACAGGCCGATAATTCCATTAAACAGGGATGTAAAAGCCTCTGGAACGTTATAACCATTCAATATCAAATAGCCAGAAAACAAGCCGGCTAGCAACGAAATGACAACATCCTTGCTGATGATGGCGAGAATGATGGCAAGCAGTGGCGGAATCAGTGAAAGCGCGGAATGTTCCATCGAGTCAATCCTTATGGAAATGTCCGATGCTAACAAAACTGATCGCAATAAAATAGCAGGATAGTCAGTCTGCGATCAAAACGGCAAGAAAAAAGCCGTCAGGCAAAACAGACCTGACGGCTTTTCAAGTGGAGCTAATGGCAATCAGATTTGAACTTAACGGCCAAATAATTTTCCCGCCATATTGAGCGCGCCGCTAACGCCGCCAATGGAATCCAGAAGAGAGCCGCCGCTACTGGCTTTGTCAACTATCTGTGGTAATGCATCGCGTAGTCCGCCCACGGCTTCTTCCTGACTCAGGCCCAGTTGCGATGCAAAATCCGAGATCTTATCCTGACCAAAGATTTCCGTTACTTTATCGTCAGGTATATCGGCATTATCGCCATCTCCGAGCCATGATTGCGCAATGTCTGCGAGCCCACCGTTTTGCATGTTGCCAAGCAGGTTGCCGATGTCAAAACCACCGTTTTCGTTATTACCGCCAGTCAGACCGGAAAGCGCCGAAGTCAGAGAGTCCAGATTAAGACCGCTTCCTGCATCGCCGCTTAGTTTACTGTTAATAAAAGCCGAAGCGCCCATTTTTAAAAGATCACCCATGTCCATGATGTTTCCTTCCTTTAAGTGTTAATCAGTGTGTTTGTTTATATGCGTGTCAAATCGCTATTCATCATCCATCGGGATGCGAATTTTTTGTCCGGGAAAAATGAGGTCGGGGTCTTTTATGACTTCCCTGTTGGCTTCAAAAATCCGCGTATATTTGCTGCCGTTTCCATAAAATTTTTCTGCAATTTTCCACAGACTGTCGCCTTTGACAATTTCGTAATATTTTACTTCAATGGCCTGTTCTGGCGCGTCTACTTCATCGGCTTTTACTTCGCCTATGCCGAGCGCGTTGCCCGCCATCAGTATGGCCTTTTCAAAGGCGCCGGGCGATTCCGCCTCGCCTTTAATGGTAGCTACGCCATCCTCTACTTTAACGTCGAGATTCTTAATGCCGGGGTTGTCTTCTTCAATGTGTTTTTTTAATTTTTCTGATGCTTTCTCATCGTCATCATTACTGCCAAATATTTTCTTGCCAATACCTTTGGCAAAATCGAATAATCCCATTGATCGGTCTCCTTTGATGTGGGTGTAGAATCAGCATCTATCATAAGCTTATTCAGGGGAGAATCAATAGCAATGAGGAAAAATAAACCAAAACAGACACTTGTCTTAGTTCTTACAAATAAAGAACTTACAAATAAGTGCCAAATTTAACAAATCGCTTATACCAGTATTCAGAATCCATTTTAGCGATTTTTACCTTGCGACTTCCGGTTGAGGCATGAATGAATTGCCGGTTGCCAATATAAATGCCGACATGATCTGTGCGTTTTCCGGTTTTAAAGAACAGCATATCGCCAGGTTTTAGCTGGGCATAGCTAATCGTGCGGCTGTGTTTGCGTTGTTCCGCTGCGGTGCGAGGTATTTTGATGCCCGCCCGATTGTGGACATAAACCATTAAACCGCTACAGTCAAAGCCGCGTTGCGGATTAGCGCCGCCATAACGATAACGCGTCCCCAGCGTTTTGCTTGCTGTTTGAATCAATTTTTCTCTGGTGAGAAAAACACTTGCCACTGGGCGCGGCGATTTTATAACTGGCCTTGTGGGTTGCTGTTGGGAAGGCGATGGCAGTTGTTGATGGGTTTGTCTGGGTGTATGTGGCGTTGCCTGGCGATGAGGCGCATATCGATAGCTTTGTGAGCAACCACTGATGATGGCAAGAATAATGAAATAGCTGAAAATACGGAGATTGAAAAATAAACGATGAGTTTTCATTTTTATTATGATTTTATCTGATTTTCTACATCAACCAAGTTTACTCTCAGTATGATGACTCGTTGCTGAATACACTTATCGTTATGAATGCACTAATTGTTATTAATACAGGCGCCCAATAAACAGTTATTGAATTTAAAGCGCAGTTTTGGATTAAATGCTGTAAAATTGTGCTGCTGGATTTGCTGATTCGGGACATAGCTTAATTCGAACTATGTTGCTAACGCAAAGTCTTAGTTTCAACTAACAAAGACCATAGTCCGTATAAACTTGAAAAACCGGACTTAAAACCTGGATAAAAAACGGGGATCAACTTGTCACAGGATAAACATTCATCAGATATACCTGAAAAATCCAACAAGGTTTCTGAACTGGAAAATAACCAGGCGCAGCTGCCAGAGACAGATATTATAACGTCTCCGCAACAACAGCCGGTCGTCGGACAGGGCCACGATTCAAAACCTGATCAGGACGAAACGCATCGCGCCAGCCAAGAAAGCGCGAGCCAAAAAAATGCTAGCCAGGAAAGCGCAAGCCAACATAGCGCCAGCCAACAAAGTGCAAACCAACAAAGTGCAAACCAACATAGCGCAAGTGAAACAAACACAACTGAAAAAGACTCAAGCTCAAAAAAAACAGGCTCATTTCTGCTGACCGCGCTGCGCGGTTTATGGCGCATCACGCGCATTGCAATGATCGCAGGCATAATCCTTGGCGCATTACTGCTCGCAGCCTATGTGCTCAAGCTGGATAACCGTGTACAAAAACAGTTTGAAGGAAAGCGCTGGGCTTTGCCGGCGCGCGTCTTCGCGCGTCCTCTTGAGCTGTACGAAGGCCAGAACCTGAAAGCCGATGATTTGCAAAAAGAACTTCAATTGCTTAATTACAGTTTCGTTACCCGAACGGTTGGTTCTGGTCAATATCAGCGCAAGAAGAATACGTTCATTATCCAGACGCGGGGTTTTAAATTTGCCGAAGATAGCGAAATTGCGCGCCGTATCCGGGTGGAAATTAAAAAGGGCAAAATAAGCAAGCTGGAAAATATTGAAAGCAATGAGTTGTTAACGCTGATGCGCCTCGAACCGGTATTGATTGGTAATTTTTACCCACGTCAAAATGAGGATAGGGTGCTGGTCAGGCTGGATGACGTATCGCCCTTGCTGGCAAAGGGTCTGGTCGCTGTTGAAGACAAGCACTACTATGAGCATCTGGGCGTTAATCCCAAATCGATCATGCGCGCCATGCTGGCGAACATCAAGGCGGGTGAAAATGTGCAGGGCGGCAGCACACTGACGCAACAACTGGTGAAAAACTTTTATCTTTCGAATGAGCGCAGCTACAAACGCAAGGCGAATGAAGCCATTATGGCGATGTTGCTTGAGGTGCATTACAGCAAGGAAGAAATACTCGAAGCCTATATGAATGAAATTTACCTTGGGCAAAATAAAAAGCGCGCGATTCACGGCTTTGGTTTGGCCTCGCAATTTTACTTTAATAAGCCGATAAGGGAATTACAGCCCGAACAAATCGCCTTGCTGATCGGCCTCGCCAAAGGCGCATCCTACTATGATCCCAGACGCCATCCGCAGCGCGCGCTGCAGCGTCGTAATCTGGTGCTTGATGTGATGGCGCGCGAAGGCGTGCTTGATAAACAGCAGCTTGCCGGGCTCAAAGCGCGGCCGCTGGGCGTAAGCCGGGTTGCGCCGCCCAGCGTGAGTCCATTCCCGGCCTATCTGGAGCTGGTGCGCAAACAGTTACAACGAGATTACCGGGAAGAAGATTTGCGTTCTGAGGGTTTGTTGATCTTTACATCCATGGATCCTATCGTGCAGATCAAGGCGGAGTCAGTCGTTAAAAAAGGCGTCGCAAAGCTGGAAAAATCAAGACGCATTCCGCGCAACAAACTGAACGGCGCGATGGTTGTCAGCAATGTACAGGGCGGGGAGATTATTGCCTTGGTGGGTGGACGCAATGCGCGTCTGGCCGGTTATAATCGCGCTTTGAATGCGTCCAGGCAAATCGGTTCACTGGTTAAACCGGCGGTCTATCTGGCGGCGCTGGAAGCCAGACAATACAATCTGGCTTCAACAGTTGATGGCGGGCCTGTGACCGTCAGGTTATCAAAAAACAAGCTGTGGAAACCAAAAAACTACAGCGGCAAGGATCACGGCATGGTGATCTTTGAAAATGCACTGGTGAAATCCATGAATACGCCGACGGTGCGCATCGGCGTTAATCTCGGGCTGGATAAAGTGATCGCCATGCTGCATGCGCTTGGCGTGCAGAAAGAAATTCAGCCGAATCCATCCATTTTACTCGGTGCGCTGCAATTAACGCCTCTGGAAGTCGAACAGATGTATCATACCATTGCCGCAGGCGGAACCTATACCCAGTTAAACGCGATTCGCAGCGTGATGAATTCCTATGGCAAAACATTAAAACGTTATCCTTTGCGGGTAAAGCAGGTCGCCAGTCCTGAATCAGTCTATCTGTTAACCCATGCAATGAACCAGATTACAAAGGTGGGTACGGCCAAATACCTGAGGGCTGTGTTGCCAGCATGGAAAAATGCGGCGGGCAAAACCGGAACCACCAATCGCGATGTGGATAGCTGGTTCGCGGGTTTCACAGGGCAGCATGTCATAACGGTCTGGGTTGGTCGGGATGATAACAAACCCACTGGTCTGACAGGCGCTAGCGGCGCTTTGCGGCTTTGGGCCGATCTGGTCAAACGCATACCCACCCGTCCGTTTAAACCGGTTCGACCCAAAAACATCAAATACGTCAAAGTGGACAAGCATAGCGGCTTACTGTTTAATCCCGCCTGTGGCGAAGCAATGGTGCTTCCATTCATCAAAGGCGAAGAGCCAAAAAAATTATCTGATTGCATACCAGAATATATTGAAGAAGCGCCAGCATGGGATAATACGCGTCCTGTATGGGAATCACATAACACCAAACCCGCCGCGAATGGAACCATCTGGAATAATGAAAGACGCGTTCAGATGAAGCCGAAAAAGCCGGTTAAGAAAATTTACAAAAGTAAACAGGAAGCAGACA
This sequence comes from Thiotrichaceae bacterium, assembly GCA_024762625.1. GTDB lineage: Bacteria > Pseudomonadota > Gammaproteobacteria > Thiotrichales > Thiotrichaceae > Cocleimonas. The sequence continues at coordinate 4,569 of JANTHA010000036.1, read as the reverse complement.
GAGCCGCCAGAGCAATTAACAATAAATGGACGTCGCCACAGCCACAGGTTGATAGCCCGGATAGCGATACCGGCGAGTGGCTTGAGAATCTGATCAGAAGATAATGAGTACGAACAAGTGTATTGAAGAGTAAAGAAGAGTAAAGAAGAGTAAAGAAGAGTAAAGAAGAGTAATGAAAGGTAACAATGTGTTATATCTATGTGACAAACAGAAAGAGAAACGGGAAGCAAAACAAAAAGCAAAACAAAAAGCAAAACAAAACGTTAAACAAAAAACAATAACGCTTTTAATTATGCTGTCCGCCATGGTTTTCGTCAGTGCCTGCTCCAGCTATTCTTCTGCCGGTCGTCCCGGCTATTCATCGAGAGCGCCGATAGCGACATTGCCGGAAGTTAAAAGGCCAGGCGCATCGCGGCCTGTGCGACAAACGCGCCCGCCTCAAAATGTAGATCGGCCTCCAGCGCCTCAAATTAATAAAAAGCCGCCCACAGCGACTGTGCAGCGTTATTCCGAAAAACCAAAAAATACTGTGATTACACAAACCGAGGTTCATTCGGTTCTAAAAGACCAGAAGGAGACGCAAGCAGAAGCGGTTAAATCTGAACCTGACCCTTATGAAACGATACCGGAAAATCCAGCTTCGGCGTCGCAATCAGAAAGCTCGCCCGCCGTTAAATCTTTGATGATACGCGCGCGCGCCGACATGGCGATCGGTAAGGATCAATCTGCGATCAGCAAGCTGGAGCGGGCTTTACGGATAGAGCCAGGCAATGCAAACGCATGGTACTTGCTGGCCAGAGCGCATCAATCATCAAGCGAGCACCAGCAGGCCATCACGATGGCGAAAAAAGCCATTAATTTTGCGGGGAATGATGACGAACTGATAGCAAAAAGCTGGAAACTGATTCATAAATCCGGTGAAGCGTCCGGCGATTCCATGGCGGTGGAAGAAGCGATCAACTATAGCAAAGTCAATCCCTGACTTGCCTGATGAGCAAACATTGAACAAACATAATGACAAGATTGACTGGAAGGAACTGCTCGGCGATGAAGGACCGTTAGCCGCATCCATCGAGGGTTTTCAGCCGCGTGAACAACAGCAGTTGATGGGCGAGGCGGTAGCCGATGCGATAAAAAATCATTCCGCTGTCGTCATTGAAGCTGGAACCGGCGTCGGCAAGACCTTTGCCTATCTTGCGCCTGCGGTGGCTTCCGGCGGCAGGGTAATTGTATCGACTGGCACCAAAACGCTTCAGGATCAGTTGTTCATAAAAGATCTGCCGCTTGTAAAAAAAGCACTTAAAACTGACGCTAAAACAGCCTTGTTAAAAGGTCGGGCTAACTATCTGTGCAATTACCGCCTGTCGCGAGCCCAGTCTGACGGACGCTTTGATGACCGCAAAAGCATCTCTTACCTGCAACGTATAGATGACTGGTCAATGGTCACCGCGTCAGGCGATATCAATGAACTGAATAATGTGCCGCACGACGCAGAAGTCTGGCGGCATGTCACTTCAACCGCTGACAATTGCCTCGGATCGGAATGCGAGGATTATGAAGAATGCTTTGTGGTCAAGGCGCGTCGCAAGGCGCAGGGAGCGGATGTGGTGGTGGTCAATCATCACCTGTTTTTTGCCGACCTTGCCCTGAAGGAAGAGGGCTTTGGCGAGCTGCTTCCCAGCGCCAATGCAGTGATTCTGGATGAGGCGCATCAGCTACCTGAAATTGCGTCGACTTTTTTTAGCGAGACGCTGAGCAGTCGTCAGTTGCTGGAGCTTTCAAAAGACATACAGACGGAAAGTTTAAGTCATGCTTCGGACATGCCTGAATTACAAGATATCACCCGCGCCCTGGAGAAATGTGTGGCGGATCTGCGTCTTGCAATGGATAAACCGGGTTTGCGGGAGCCCTGGTATAAAATCCGCTCAAGACCGGCGATTGAACAGGAAATCACTAATTTAAAAGAATTATTTAAGGGTTTGATTGAGCAGCTGGATATTGCCGCCGAGCGCAGTAAGGGGCTGGAATCCTGCCTGGAGCGCGCCCGGCTTCAGCAACAGTATTTGAATGCGATCGAAAACCCCAAAGAAAACAGCGTACAATGGTATGAAACCTACACCCGTTCTTTTGCCTTGATTTCTACGCCGCTGGATATTGCGGATGCGTTCAAAAAACATCTGGAAAGTTTTCCCTGCGCCTGGGTTCTGACTTCTGCGACGCTTGCCGTAGGCGAATCGTTCGATCACTACACGCATCGCATCGGCATGGAACAAGCTAATGAATTGTTGCTCGACAGCCCCTTTGATTACTGGCATAACGCCTTGTTGTATGCGCCGCCTGATATGCCCGAACCGCAACAGGCTGAGTTTGTTCCCGCAGTAGTGAATGCGGCTGCGCCCGTGATTGAAGCCTGCGAGGGACGCACCTTTATGTTGTTTACCAGCTATCGCGCCCTGAATGAAGCAGCCGAGTTGCTGCGCGATAGAATCAAATTCCCGATTCTGGTACAAGGTGATTCATCCCAGGCGGACATGATCAAACAATTCCGTAGCCTCGGTAATGCGGTCTTGCTCGGCACCAGTAGTTTCTGGGAAGGCGTGGATGTGCGCGGCGAGGCGCTGAGTTGTGTGATTATAGATAAATTGCCTTTTTCATCCCCTGGCGATCCGGTGTTGGAAGCCCGCATCAAGGCGATACGCGAAGCAGGCGGCAACCCTTTTGGCGAGTATCAACTCCCGCAGGCGGTGATTGCACTCAAGCAGGGCGTGGGTCGCTTGATAAGGGATCAAAAGGACAAGGGTTTGCTGATGATCTGTGATCCGCGTTTACGCACAAAATCCTATGGCGCTACCTTTTTGAACAGTCTGCCTAAAACGCCTAGAACCAGCAAACTGGATGTCGTGAAGCGCTTTTTTGACATTGTGATGAAAAAGCCGGAGGAAGTAAACTCATGACGGCCATACTCGCGCTGGAAACCTCGACCGAAGCCTGTTCCGCCGCTTTGTTGCTGGAAGATCAGGATGGACAAAACATCATCAGCCGCTTCGAACGGGCGCCCCGGGCGCATACAAAATTAATTTTGCCGATGCTCGAAGACGTGCTTCAAGAAGCCAGCCTGAAACTCAAACAGATTGATGCGCTTGCCTTTGGCCGAGGCCCCGGCGCTTTTACGGGCTTGCGCATTGCCGCGGGCGTCGCCCAGGGACTTGCGCTTTCGGTTGACAAACCGGTTATTCCGGTTTCGACGCTTGCAGCACTGGCTTTGCAGGCAATCGAACATAAAAACAAACGCTACAACGATAATTCTGAACAGCATATTCCTGAACAGCATATTCCTGAACAGCATATTATAGCTGCGCTGGATGCGCGCATGGGCGAGGTCTACTGGGGGCATTATATTGATCAGGCGCTGCAGGGTGAAGAACGCATCTCAAAGCCGCGCAACATGCTGGATAAGGCCGCCCAAAATACGCTTGCCATAGGCAGTGGCTGGGATGCCTATCGCGATGAATTGACGCGGGATGATGTGTTGCTGATAGAAAATGAACTGCCAAGCGCTGCGAGCATTGCGCAACTGGCCCTGGATTTATACCGGCAAGGCGAATCGGTTGACGCCGCCTTCGCGCAGCCGGTTTATATCCGTGACAAGGTGGCGGAAAAATCCGGGAAATAACGGCTAGATAAAGAACATTATTTGCTCAAGTGGGTATAGATACCGCTCCAGTTTTCAATTTTATAGGCGGAAAATTCTTCAATTCGCTCCTGATAAACACGGTAGAGTTTCTCGTCGTTTGTTTGCAACAGTTCAAACAATAAGATTCTGGCTGCCTGCCATTGGCGCGCCAGGTACATCTGCAGCGCTTGTTCGTGCTTATCAAGTAATTCGAGTTCCCGCTCGCTTAACTGATTTTTGAATCCAACGGGTTCGTAGATTTTGATGGCGTCCTGTTTGCCTTTGACCTGAACGTAATCAATATAGCGAAATACAATTTCGTCTGGGCACTGCGCCCTGACATCTTCACTGACCAGAATTTTAACTCCGTAAAACTTGGTCAGGCCTTCCAGACGCGAACCCAGGTTGACTGCATCGCCCAGCACCGTATAGGCGCGCCTGAAATCCGAACCCATGTCGCCCACATTCATTTCACCGCTGTGGATGCCGATGCCGGCGCTGATTTCCGGCAAGCCCATTTTGGCAAATGCGTTTTGCAGATCGCTTATTTTTTGTTGCATTTCCAGTGCGGCCCTGACCGCATGTTCCGCATGTTTCGGGTTTTTTAACGGCGCTCCCCAGAACGCCATGACCATATCGCCTACATATTTATCAATGGTGCCCTGATTCTTGAATATGATTTCAGTGATTGGGGTAAGGTACCTGTTTAGAAAGTCTTTTAGTTCTCTGGTTGAGAGTGGTTCGGAAAGGGCCGTAAAATTACGGATATCCGAAAACAGCACGCTCATTTCACGTTTCTCGCCTTCTGTGGTGATTTCGCCTGGAGTTTCGATTAATTTATTGATGTGATCCAGTGGAACGTATTGTCCAAACATGCTGTGAATACGGCGGCGCTC
>JANTHA010000035.1 GCA_024762625.1 Thiotrichaceae bacterium | reverse complement strand
TTGACCTGGATGTCAGTGTGTTCGGTCGCCGCCCAGCCGTCGACGGGTGAAAAATTTATCACCGTAAATAATACGCCAATTGCCAATGTGGAGTTTAGTTTAATCATTATTATTATTTTTATATTATCAGGGCTTGGGAAACTGAAGTTGAAAGTATCAATCTTTGCGCCTGAATCTCGCCTGAATTAAGGCGTTTTTCATAATCAGACTTTTTTATTGCTTAAAAACCGATAAAATAATTATAAGGCAGACATGGCTAAGCAGGTTGATCATACCGCCGCATCAATCAGGGCAGTGCGATTCCTTTGTTACGCAGCATTTCAGCGAGGCGAATCAGCGGCAGGCCGATCAGGGATGTGGGGTCATCGCCATGCATGCGTTTAAATAGTGTAATGCCCAGACCTTCTGATTTAAAGCTGCCGGCGCAGTTATAGGGTTTTTCAGCCTGGAGATAGGATTCAATTTCCTTTTGGTTCAGGTTTCTGAAATCCACATGATAGGGAACCAGATCCAGTTGGTAACTATGGTCGCTGCTGTCGTATAAACACAGCCCGGTCAGGAAGCTGACGCGTTTGCCGCTACTTTCGCTGAGTTGTTTTACCGCATTTAAGTGGTTGCCTGGTTTGCCGTGGATTTGTCCTTCCAGGATAGAGCATTGATCGGAGCCGATTACCAGTGTATTGGGATGGCGTTCGGCGACTACTTTGGCTTTTTCAAGAGAAAGCCGTTTTACATAAGTCTCTGGCGATTCATTTATTAGCGGGGTTTCATCAATGTCTGGTTTATCCGTGGTGAACGCCAGCTTGAAACGTTGCAGTAATTCTTTACGAAAGGGCGAGGTTGAGCCAAGAATGAGTTGTTTTTCCATGTATTTGTAGACTGCTTTAAAATGAAACAAGCCATGAAGAAGTTTTAAAAAAATCATGACCAATTCTGGCCAATGCTGGCTTAACCGTTCAAAACGAGGCGCGTATTTTAAACAAGTTTCAAGCCAAGTTCTAGACAAGTTACAATCAGGAAAAGAATCTCCTGGTTTTAGCCTGTATTTGCTCGGCTTTGCTTTGTTTTACTCTGTTTGCGAATTAGAAAATTATGAAATAACGCTTTGCATCGCCAGGTTTAACGATTTATAATCCCGCTTTTGCGTCGCCTACTTATTATTGGCTATGATTGATAGGGCTTGATGAAACATCAGCGTTTACCGGTTGAGGTTGATCCATTTCGTCTTGTTGAACAGGGCCGGATGTTGCAGGGAAAACTTGCAGTCAAGGATTTCCCCCGTTTGCAGGATTTATTATTTCATGGTGAAAATACAGCCGATGAAATAAGTACAGAAATAAACCTGGAAGCAAGCAATGCAGAAACCGCTGGACTTGCCGAACATGATGAAGCACAGGTTTTAGTAAAACTGGAATTTGGTCGAAACGAATCCGGTCTGGCTGTAGTGAACGGCGTTATAAAGTGTGAACTGAACATGAGTTGTCAACGTTGTTTGAATGCTGTAAAAACGCCATTCGAATCAGCGTTATCAGTTGCCTTTGTCCATTCTGACACCCAGGCGGAAACCTTGCAGGAAGGTTATGATACCTGGCTGGTTGAGGATGATCGCTTGTTTTTACGCGATTTTATCGAAGATGAAATCCTGCTGGCCTTACCGGCTATGATTGCACATGATCTTGATGATCGGAAGCAACGCGAACAATGCAAGCCTCCTCAATTTCAGGGAGAATTGCTAAATGATGAAAAAAGCGCAAAACAAGACAGAGAGAAAGGCAAAGGTAAAGAACAAGACGCTCAACAAAAGGAAAACCCTTTTGATGTTTTAAAGGATTTAAAACTGGATAATTGATGAGTTTAAACCCATGTTTAACTCGTCTATTTTAAATTCATATTACTTCATAATTAAAGGCAAGGCTCGTTATCAACGCATTAGCAAATAAGTTGAACTTGATTAAACAAATTTGTAGATTAAACACAGAATAGAGAGAACTCCCATGGCAGTACAAAAGAGTAAAGTAACCCGTTCAAGACGTGGTCAGCGTCGTTCACACGATGCATTAGGAACGCCGACATTATCCGTTGATCCGGTTTCCGGTGAAACACACCTTCGTCATCACATGACGCCAAACGGGTTTTATCGCGGCAAGCAGATTATAGCCCCAACGGATGTTTATGAAGATGAGGACGATGACGAATAACTGATTGTTTCATAGATATCTTGATGAATTATAAAATCGCGGGTTTATCCCGCGATTTTTTGTCGTCTTGAAAAAAGTCTTGTTTGATGAAGGACTATCCTTCATTGATAAAATAAATTTGTGGATAATATGAATTCTCTGTTTCGTATAGCGCTAGATACCATGAGTGGAGACAACGGCCTGCAGGCGGTTGTACCGGCAGCACTGGATTCACTTAAAAAACATAATGACTTGTTTTTGATTTTAATTGGCGATGAGCAACAATTAAAGGACGAATTATCGCGCTATAAACAGTTGTCCAATGAGCGTTTATCCATCCGTCACAGCACCCAGGTAGTAACCATGGAAGATGCGCCCGCTTCTGCGTTGCGCAATAAAAAAGATTCTTCCATGCGGGTCGCAATCAATCTGGTAAAAGAGGGGGAAGCGGATGCGGCGGTAAGCGCAGGTAATACAGGCGCTCTGATGGCGACCGGTCGTTTCGTGCTGCGTATGTTGCCGGGCATTGACCGTCCCGCCATTTGTACGGCGATACCTTCAACCACTGGCCATACCTATATGCTGGATCTGGGCGCCAATATTGATTCATCGGCGAAACATTTGTATCAGTTTGCCGTGATGGGGACGGAATTGGCGCGCGCTATTGACGGCAAGGAAAAACCGCGAATCGGTTTGCTAAACATTGGCCAGGAAGATATCAAGGGCAATGAACAGGTCAAGGCCGCGCATGAGCTAATCAAGCAGGGTGGTTTCAACTATATCGGTTTTGTAGAAGGCGATGATATTTTTCATGGCGATGTCGATGTGATTGTCTGTGACGGGTTTGTCGGCAATGTCGCGCTTAAAAGTTCAGAAGGCGTTGCTAAGATGCTGTCTCAGGAGCTGAAAAAGAGCTACACTAAAAATATTTTTACCCGCTTCGCCGCGCTGGTTTCCTTACCGGTGTTAAGGTCTTTTCAGCATCGTTTTGATCATAGGCGTTATAATGGAGCCAGTTTTCTGGGATTGAAAGGCATTGTCATCAAAAGTCATGGCGGCGCTGATCGTCTGGCATTCGCCAATGCAATCAGCATCGCTCGCAAGGAAGTGATGGAAAAAGTTCCAGGAAAAATTGAACGCCATCTGAAAAAATTGATGGAAACTGACAGTTAAAAAACGCAATGAAGGCGTTAAAAGGGCCACTTAAGGATATCAACATGGGTATTTATTCACGCATTACCGGAACAGGCAGTTATTTGCCTGAAAAAATATTGACCAATCATGATCTTGAAAAAATGGTTGATACATCGGATGAGTGGATAGTCGAGCGTACCGGCATCAAAGAACGACACATTGCAGCAGAGGGTCAAACGACCTGTGACCTGGCTGAAATAGCCGCCAGAAACGCCCTAGAAATGGCTGGCAGGAAGGCCGATGATATTGATCTGATTATTTTTGCAACCACCACGCCCGATCTCATATTTCCGAGCACCGCCTGTCTTCTTCAGGATCGACTCGGCAGTAAAAGCGGCGCAACCGCATTTGATATCCAGGCCGTATGCACCGGTTTTGTGTACGCGCTAGGTGTTGCAGACAAATTCATAAAAAGCGGCTCGCACAAATGCGCGCTGGTGATTGGAGCCGAGACCCTGTCCAATATTATCGACTGGAGCGATCGCGGCACCTGTATCCTGTTTGCGGATGGCGCTGGCGCCGTGGTGCTGGAAGCCAGCGATGAAGCCGGCATTCTATCGACGCATTTACATGCCGACGGCAGCTATCAGGAGCTACTAAATACCAATGGCGGCATTTCCAACAATAAGGCGTTATTGGATGCGGGCGGCGTATCCGTCAAGATGCGCGGTAATGAGGTCTTTCGCGTTGCAGTGAATACGCTGGGCCGCATCGTGGATGAAACCCTTGCATTCAACAAGCTGGACAAATCTGATATTGACTGGCTTGTGCCGCATCAGGCCAATATTCGCATTATCAAGGCGACCGCCAAAAAACTCAAAATGTCGATGGATCAAGTCGTGGTCACGGTTGATAAGCATGGCAATACCTCCGCAGCGTCGATTCCACTGGCGCTGGATACGGCGGTGCGCGACGGTCGAATTCAACGCGGCGAAACATTATTACTGGAAGCTTTTGGCGGCGGATTTACCTGGGGATCGGCGCTAATTCGTTATTGATTGACAGCGATTGCCTATAACCACACATCGAACGATTTGAACAACTAAGCCAGGCACGAGACCAGGAACCAGATCAGGAACCAGGCCCATAGAAAAAGATGCCCATGCAACTATCCAATTGCAAACGCTGTGAGCGCCTCGCTGCTTTTCTTGGCGAAGTCAAAGGCGATTATCCAGATTATTTTTGTCAACCGGTTCCCGCTTTTGGCGACCCTGAAGCACGCCTGTTAATTGTGGGCCTTGCGCCGGGCATGCATGGCGCAAACGCTACCGGTAGACCGTTTACCGGCGATCACGCCGGGATTTTGCTTTATCAAACCTTGCACCGCTTTGGTTTCGCAAGTGCGCCTGAATCCCGTCATGTGGATGATGGGCTCAAGCTGATCAACTGCCGCATCACCAACGCGGTAAAATGTCTGCCTCCGCAAAACAAGCCAACGACACAGGAAGCCAGAACCTGTACCGATCACTATCTGAAACATGAGCTACAGGCTCTGCCCGGAGGCTCAGTCATCCTGGCCTTGGGCGGCATTGCGCATAATGCCGTGTTGCGCACCTTTGGTCAGACATTATCATCTTGCAAATTTGCACACAATGCCGTACATACACTCGAACATGACCTGTTTTTACTCGATTCTTACCATTGCAGTCGCTACAACACACAAACCAGACGCTTGACCGAGGAGATGTTTCATGAGGTATTTAAACAGGCGAAACAATTGTTAAATCAATAGAATGGATGAAGAAAAAAATCCAGAATCAATAACAAATAGAAAGCAGGCGGAGGATTGTTTTGATAGCGCCGCTTTTTTAAAAAGCGTACCGCACAAACCCGGCGTATACCGCATGATGTCAGCGGATGACAAGGTGCTATACGTTGGTAAGGCCAAGGACTTGAAAAATCGCGTTGCCAGCTATTTTCGCAAAAACCTGGTTAATTCACGCATCTATTCGATGGTAAAGCAAATCCGGGATGTGCAAATTACCCTGACCAGCACCGAAGCCGAGGCGCTATTGCTGGAAAGCAATCTGATCAAAAAGCATCATCCGCGATACAACATACTGCTGCGTGATGACAAGAGCTACCCCTATATCTACCTGTCGGCGCATCGCTATCCGCGTTTGACCTTTCATCGCGGCGCGCGTAATAAAAAAGGCCAGTATTTTGGCCCCTATCCAAGCGCTGGCGCGGTGCGCGAATCACTGAATCTGCTGCAAAAACTGTTTCTGGTGCGTCAATGTGAAGATAGCTATTTTGCGAATCGCTCGCGCCCCTGCCTGCAATACCAGATCAAGCGCTGCACAGCGCCCTGTACGCATGAGATCAGCGAGCAGGATTATGGTCAGGGAGTTGAACACACGGTTAAATTCTTGCAAGGAAAGAGCCAGCAGGTGATTGATGAATTGGTGCAGAAAATGGATCAAAGCGCGAGTCGTCTCGAATACGAGCAGGCGGCGGAAATTCGCGATAGGATTGAGTATCTGCGCCAGATCTCACAACAGCAGTATGTCAGCGGCGGACAGGCTAATGTTGATGTGATTGCGCTGCAATACGCATCGGATATCGCCAGCGTGCAGGTATTGACGATCCGCCGCGGCAACAACCTCGGCAATAAAAATTTCTTCCCCAAAATGCCGCCTGCTTTCTCCGAAACGTCGCCTCAAAACAGGGAAGCTCAGATAATGTCTTCGTTTCTGGCCCAGTATTACATGTCGCGCGAAATTCCGTCAGAAGTGTTGTTGAGCCAGCAACCGGATGATGCCGAAGCGCTTCAGGAAATGCTCAGCATCAAAGCCGGGCGTAAAGTATCCTTGTTGCATAAACTGCGTGGCGATCGTTCCCGCTGGGTTGATATGGCGCTGCGCAATGCGCAACACGCCTTGCAAATTCAAATATCATCCAGAGCGGGCATCCAGAAGCGCCTGTTTGCGCTACAGTCAGAATTGCAGCTCGATTATATCCCGGCGCGTATGGAATGTTTCGATATCAGCCACACCATGGGGGAGGCCACGGTGGCATCCTGCGTGGTATTCGGTCTGGAAGGGCCAATCAAGTCAGACTACCGTCGCTATAACATCAAGGATATCGTTGGCGGTGATGATTACGCGGCGATGAAACAGGCTTTGCAGCGACGCTTTAAACGCGCGCTTGATCAGTCCGGAAAGGATGAAATGACGCTGCCGGACATTTTGTTTATCGACGGCGGCAAGGGGCAGGTGACACAGGCGGTCGATGTATTAAGCGAACTGCAAATTTCGGGCGTCGATATTATCGGCGTCACCAAGGGCGAAGGAAGACGTCAGGACATGGATACGCTGACCGTGCTATCAATGGGCGAACAAGGCCAGAGTTTCAAGGAGAAAATTTTCCTGCCAGCCCATTCCAGCGCCCTGCATCTGATTCAACAGATACGCGATGAAGCGCATCGTTTCGCCATAAGCGGTCATCGCGCGCGCCGTCAGAAAGCCAGAGCCAACTCGCCTTTGCAAGGCATTCGCGGCCTCGGGCCAAAACGCCGTCAAAGTTTGCTCAAACAATTTGGCGGTATAAGAGCAATTACGCGCGCCAGCGTCGATGAATTAGCCAAGGTGAATGGCGTTAGCAAGCAACTGGCGCAATTGATTTATGATGAGTTTCATCAGGGGTGATGTGGCTCATTTTACGTTAGTTCGGTTAGATCTATCCCCTGAGACTATTAATCGAGGTGCCCTCAATAACCCAACACCGGACCCAGCCATTTTTCGGCTTGTTCAAGCGTCCATCCCTTGCGTTTTGCGTAATCCTCGACCTGGTCTTTTTGTATTTTCCCGGTGCCAAAATAGCGCGTTTGCGGGTGCGCAAAGTACCAGCCTGAGACCGCTGCCGCTGGCCACATGGCGTAGGATTCAGTAATTTTCAGGCCGATGCGTTTTTCCGGCTCCAGTAATTTCCAGAGTGTTCCTTTTTCGGTGTGTTCCGGGCAGGCGGGGTAGCCGGGTGCAGGGCGGATGCCCTGGTACTTTTCGCGGATGATGTCTTCGTTTTCAAGCGTTTCATCCACGGCGTAGCCCCAGAAAATCTTGCGGGTCAGTTCATGCATTTTTTCGGCGAACGCCTCGGCAAAACGGTCTGCAAGCGCTTCCAGAAGGATCGCATTGTAGTCATCATGCGCCTTTTTGAATGCTTCAACGCGTTCTTCCATGCCAAAACCGCTGGTGACAGCAAATGCGCCGACCCAGTCTGTTTTGTTGGCGTCAAGCGGCGCAACAAAATCCGCCAGGCAGTAGTTTGGTTGCGGCTTGTTTTTAGCTGATGTGCTGCGATCCATCTGCTGGCGAATATGGTGTAGCGTCGCAAGCGGTTTTTGCCGTTTTTCATCGCTGTATAACTGTATGTCATCGCCCTGGCTATTGGCAGGGAAGAAGGCAAGCACCGCCTTGGGGTGTAGCCATTTTTCGGCGATGATTTTTTTCAGCATAGCCTGGGCGTCGTCAAACAGTTTGGTCGCTTCCTCGCCAACGATTTCGTCCTTGAGGATATCGGGGAACCGACCGGCCAGTTCCCAGCTTTTGAAAAAGGGCGTCCAGTCGAACATATCGACAAGCTTTTCCAGCGGATAGTCGTCAAACTGTAGCAAGACGCCGCCGTTGTCGAGTTTTTCGTAATGGTAATCAATCTCGTCGATGGGTAGTTTGCCTCTGAAGATGGCGGGTTTGGGCGGTTCATAGGCGGTCCAGTCAATGGCAACCTTGTTGGCTCGCGCCTGCTCCAGCGTAGCGGTTTTTTTCACGCGCTGATTGCTCGCACGTTTCACGCGCATCGCATCGTATTCGTCCTTGATTTCCTGGCGATAGGCCTCCTTGCGATCATCTGAAAGCAGTTCGCCCGCAACGCCTACGGCGCGCGAGGCGTCCGGCACATACACAACCGGGCCGTGATATTTCGGATCAATCTTGACAGCTGTGTGTATTTTGGAAGTGGTTGCGCCGCCGATCATCAGCGGAATATCAAAACCCTGTCGCTCCATTTCGCTGGCGACATTCACCATTTCATCCAGCGAAGGTGTAATCAGGCCGGACAGGCCGATGATGTCGCAGTTCTGTTCTCTGGCGGTTTGTAAAATCTGTTCGCCGGGCACCATCACGCCGAGATCGACAACTTCGTAGCTGTTGCATTGCAGTACGATGCCGACAATGTTCTTGCCGATGTCATGTACATCGCCCTTGACCGTCGCCATCAGTATCTTGCCGCTGGCTTCTACCTCGCAGCCCTCTTTTTCGGCTTCCAGATAAGGCTCCAGCCAGGCGACCGATTTTTTCATCACGCGCGCCGATTTCACCACTTGGGGCAGGAACATTTTTCCTGCGCCAAACAGATCGCCGACCACGTTCATGCCGTCCATAAGCGGACCTTCGATGACAAAAATAGGGCGCTTCAGTTTATCCAGCGCTTCTTTGGTGTCTTCGTCGATATAGGTGTCGATGCCCTTGACCAGCGAATGCTCAAGACGTTTTTCAACCGGCCAGCTGCGCCATTCGAGGTCTTTTTTGCTTTCCTTGGCGGAACCATCGCCCATATAGTTCGCTGCAATCGCCATCAAATTTTCAGTCGCGTCGGGGCTGCGATTAAGCACCATGTCTTCAACCGCCTTGAGCAGCTCAGGCGGAATATCGTCATAAACCACCAGCTGACCAGCGTTGACGATGCCCATGTCCATGCCCGCTTTTACCGCGTGATATAAAAACACCGAATGGATCGCTTCGCGCACCGGGTTGTTGCCGCGGAAGGAGAATGAAACGTTGGACACGCCGCCAGAAACCATCGCATGCGGCAGGGTTTGCTTGATGGTGCGCGTGGCCTCGATAAAATCCACGGCGTAGTTGTTATGTTCTTCAATGCCGGTGCCGATGGCGAAAATATTGGGGTCGAAAATGATGTCCTGTGGCGGGAAATTGACCTTTTCTGTGAGCACCTGATAAGCGCGTGTGCAGATTTCAACCTTGCGCTCGTAGGTGTCCGCCTGGCCTTCTTCATCAAAGGCCATCACCACGGCGGCCGCGCCATAGCGTTTGATCAGTTTTGCCTGATGAATAAAGTTTTCTTCGCCTTCTTTCAGTGAGATGGAGTTGACGATGCCCTTGCCCTGAATGCACTTGAGCCCGGCTTCGATGATGTCCCATTTGGAGGAATCAACCATCACCGGCACGCGGGCGATATCAGGTTCGGCGGCGCATAGATTAAGGAAACGCACCATCGCGTCTCTGGATTCGAGCATGCCCTCATCCATGTTAATATCAATTACCTGCGCACCCGCGTTGACCTGCTCCAGCGCAACTTCCAGCGCGGTGTCGTAATCTTCTTCCTTGATGAGCCGTTTGAAACGCGCCGAGCCGGTCACATTGGTGCGCTCGCCGACATTGACAAACAAGCTGTCAGGGCCAATGTTGAATGGCTCGAGACCGGAAAGCCGGCATTCAACCGGTATTTCGGGTAGGGCGCGGGGATTAATGCTGGCCACGGCATCGGCAATCGCCTTGATATGCGCCGGGCTTGAGCCGCAACAGCCGCCGACGATATTCAAAAAGCCGCTTTCGGCCCATTCGCGAATATGCGCCGCCATGGCGTCCGGCTCCAGATCGTATTCGCCAAACTCGTTGGGCAGGCCTGCGTTGGGATGCGCCGAGACATGGGTAGCGCTGATGCGCGACAATTCCTGCACATACTGGCGCAACAGATCGGGGCCAAGCGCGCAGTTCAATCCGATTGATAGCGGTTCGGCGTGGATCAGCGAGTTATAAAAGGCCTCGGTGGTCTGCCCGGACAGGGTGCGCCCGGAAGCGTCTGTAATGGTGCCGGAAATCATGATCGGCAGTTCAAGGCCGTCTTCTTCAAATACGGTCTGCACTGCAAAAATGGCGGCCTTGGCGTTGAGCGTGTCAAAAATGGTTTCGATCAGGATGATGTCCGCGCCGCCTTCGATCAGGCCGCGGGTGGATGCGCTGTAGTCTTCAACAAGGTCATCAAAAGTAATGGCGCGAAAGCCTGGATCGTTCACATCAGGCGACATTGAACAGGTCTTGCTGGTTGGTCCGAGTACGCCTGCGACATAACGCGGTTTGTCGTTTGTACTGTATTTGTCGGCGGCCTGACGCGCCAGCCTGGCCGAGGCGACATTGATCTCGTAGGCCAGATTCTCCATCTCGTAGTCGGCCATGCTAGTGCGGGTCGCATTGAAGGTGTTGGTTTCCAGTATGTCTGCGCCCGCTTCCAGGTATTCCTGGTGAATTTCACGAATCACATCAGGCGCGGTGATGGAGAGTAGGTCGTTATTGCCTTTGATATCCAGGTGATAATCAGCAAAACGTTCGCCCCTGTAATCAGCTTCTTCAAGTTTGCGTCGCTGGATCATGGTGCCCATGGCGCCATCCAGAATCAGGATGCGTTGTTGCAGTTGTTTTTCAAGCTGTTGTTTCAAGTTTGACTGTGAAGAATTTGAATGCGCCATAGGGTTAAAACACGGACTGTTATGAATCAAACGTGTTTTATACTTGAATTGGCTTGAAATGCAACGCTTATTCCTGCAAAAACAGCTTAACCGGTAGTTTTACTTTTTTGGACGCATTCCTGAGCACATCGACGACGACCTTATCGCCTTTTTGATGGCTTTCCAGTATGTCCAGTAAGTCGTCAAGATCGCTGATTTTTTTACCATCAACCGCCTGGATAATATCGCCCAGCACCAGATCGCCGCCCGCTATCTTGGAGCCGCGAAAACCGGCCTTTTCAGCGGGCGAATCGGCAAACACCTGGAGCACCAGCAGACCTTTAACGCCAAGTTTGTCAACAATAGCCTTGCTGATTGAATCCACTGCATGAATTCCCAGGATAGGGCGCACATAGTGTCCATGTTTAATCAGGTCGGGCACCACGCGGTTAACGATATTCACAGGAATTGCAAAACCAATGCCTGCGGAAGCGCCGGATGGACTGTAAATGGCAACATTCACACCAATCAGGCGACCCTGGCTATCTAGCAGAGGACCGCCCGAGTTGCCGGGGTTGATTGCGGCGTCAGTCTGGATCAGGTCATCCATATTGATGGCGGAATCATTCAGGCTGCGCCCCAGCGCTGAAATAATGCCTGTGGTGAGTGTGTGATCCAGACCAAACGGATTGCCAATTGCGTACACCTTTTGACCGACTTGCAGTTGTTTGCTTCTTCCGACGCGCACCGGGGGCGGTACATCATCTTTGCCTCGAATTTTCAGAACGGCCAGATCATGGCGCGGGCTGGCGCCGATGACGTCAGCAGTATAGGATTTCTGGTCGGATAGTTTGACCTTGGCGGTTTTATGGCCTTTCACCACATGATAGTTGGTGACGATATGGCCCTGCTTATCCCACACAAAACCGGTGCCGGTGCCGCTGGGAATTTCACTGATATCATAGGTCAATGTGTTGATGACGCGCTGGATGGTGGATATGTAGACCACCGAGCGGTTATTGCTTTTAAATACATTGATGTTGTTGGTTTCTTCCGCCGATAAGCCGTTGCCAGGCGAAGTTTTAGCCAGAACCTTTTGATCAGGATTCAGGCTGTTCAGGCCAAACGCGAGTGCGCCAAGCATAAAGAGGATAAATAAACCTCTTGAGAAAAAGTTGCGTCGTTTTGTTGTGAATGACGATTTGGGTGTCAATTTGGGTGTCATGGCACTAAAAGTTCCTATTAATAGAGCGAATGGTAATCGCAAAAACTGT
>JANTHA010000034.1 GCA_024762625.1 Thiotrichaceae bacterium | reverse complement strand
GTTATACTGCATGGGATCCAACCAGTCCTGCATACATCATGGAAACAGATAATGGCGCTACGCTTTGTATCCCCTGTATCTTTGTTTCGTGGACCGGCGAAGCACTGGATAAAAAAGTACCCTTGTTGCGCTCAAATGCTGCAATGAACGAAGCAGCTCAGAAAGTGCTTAAATTAATGGGTGAAAAAGAAGTTTCCACGCTTAATTCCAGTTGTGGCGCTGAACAGGAATACTTTTTAGTTGATGCAAACTTTGCCAACTTGCGTCCTGACCTGGTATTAGCTGGCCGCACCCTGGTTGGCGCGCCGGCTGCAAAAGGTCAAGAATTTGATGATCATTATTTTGGCGCAATTCCTCCTCGCGTACAGGTTTTCATGCAAGATGTTGAGGAACAATTATATAAACTAGGCATCCCGGCAAAAACACGCCATAACGAAGTGGCTCCCGCCCAGTTTGAAATTGCTCCCTATTTTGAAGCAGCAAACGTCGCGGCCGACCATCAGCAGTTATTAATGACTGTTTTGAAAAACACCGCTAAAAAGCATGGTTTTGTCTGTCTTCTTCATGAAAAGCCATTTGCCGGCATCAACGGTTCCGGAAAGCATGTTAACTGGTCTGTTGGCAACTCAACCCAGGGCAACCTGCTTGATCCGGGCAAAACGCCACATGAAAATCTGAACTTCCTGTTATTCTGTGGCGCAGTGATCCGCGGCGTTCACCTTTATGGACCTTTGCTGCGAGCCGTGATTGCCTCAGCGGGTAACGATCACCGCCTTGGAGCAAACGAAGCGCCGCCGGCAATTTTATCTGTGTATCTAGGTTCACAGATTGAAGACATCTTTAAGGAAATTAAAGAAGGCAAGCTGGATGGCACTGATGAAAAACACATCATGGATATGGGTCTCTCTCAGATTTTGCCATTTGCCAAAGATGCAGGAGATCGTAACCGCACGTCGCCATTCGCATTTACCGGAAACCGTTTTGAGTTCCGCGCCGTAGGTTCTGAGCAGTCGGTCACAGGCCCGCTCATTGCCATGAATACGATGCTGGCGGATTCATTAAACTGGATTGCCGAAGAGCTAGAAGAAGAACTGAAAACGAATGATACAACCAATGCGGTTATCGCTGTACTTAAAAAGATGATGAAGCAACATGATGCGGTCATATTTGGCGGCGACGGCTACTCTTCAGAATGGCACAAGGAAGCGGTTGAGGTTCGAGGTTTAAAAAATCTTCCTACCACTGCTGATGCACTGCCTTATCTAAAAGATGAATCAATCAAAACATTGTTTGACAGTACTGGCGTATTATCACCGGTTGAACTGGAAAGTCGCTATGAAGTCTATGCAGAGCAATATATTCTTTCAATTGAAGTTGAAGCAAAACTGGTTCAGGATCTTGCAAAAACATACGTTTATCCTGTCGCGTCTCGCTATCTGTCAGACTTGGCGCTAACAGCTGCATCAGCCTCTGAAATGGGTGTGGATTTTGATAAGTCTACTGCTGAGAGAATTGCAGCAAACATTAGCGGTATGATGAAAACAGTAAGTTCTCTTAAAGATGCCGTAGCAAAAGAACATGCATCTGTAGAAGAACACATGCAGTACTGCGCGAACGATATTCTTAACCTGATGAATGAAGCACGCAGCTACGCTGATGCGCTTGAGAAAGAAGTACCTGATGATATGTGGCCATTGCCAAAATATGAGGAAATGTTGTTTATCAAATAAACAAATTCCTTTTTAAAAAAGACCGCTTCGGCGGTCTTTTTTTTGGGAAGGAGGAAGAGGAAGCTATAGGATTTTAAAGCGCAATTGGGCTTATTACATGCAAAAAAAAGCCCCTTCGCTTGTGCGAAGGGGCTTTTGAGATGTAACAAGAAACAGCTTACTTCATTTTGAATTCAGGCAATTTCTTTTCTACCAGATTTTTTTGCAGGGTTACATAATCAGGTAGGCCATTTTTGTAGGGAGGGTAGGCTTCGCCTTCGATTAACGGCAATAAATATTCACGGCAAGCATCGGTAATGCCGAAACCATCATCTGAAATGTACTCCATTGGCATCATTTTCTCGACGTTGGCGATGTCTTTTAAATCGCCTGAGCCAATTTCCCATTTGTATGGGTTATTGGATGTACGGATAACCGCTGGCATAACCGAGTTTTTACCTTCAATCGCCATATTGACTGCTGCTTCGCCAAGCGCATAAGCCTGATCCACATCCGACTGGGAAGCCAGATGGCGTGCTGCGCGTTGTAAATAATCGGCAACCGCCCAGTGATATTTATAACCCAATGCATCTTTTATGATATTGGCGACAACCGGCGCTGCGCCGCCTAGTTGCGCATGTCCGAAATCATCGCGTGTTCCCTGTTCCGCCAGGAAGCGACCATCCGGCCAGGCTGTGCCTTCCGAGACAACGACGCTACAGTAACCGTGGCTTTTTACCTTGCTATCAACCAGCGCGAGGAATTTTTCCTGATCAAACTTTACTTCCGGGAACAACACAACCACCGGGATATCATTGTCTTCGTCGGCAGCCAGAGCGCCTGCTGCAGCAATCCAGCCTGCATGACGCCCCATGACTTCGAGTACGAATATCTTGGTTGAGGTTTCCGCCATTGATGCAACGTCAAAGCTGGCTTCGCGTGTTGATACCGCAATGTATTTTGCGACTGAGCCAAAGCCTGGGCAGTTGTCAGTGATAGGCAGGTCGTTATCAACGGTTTTGGGGACGTGGATCGCCTGAATCGGGAAGCCCATTTTTTCAGACAGCTGGGAAACTTTCAGGCAGGTATCTGCTGAATCGCCGCCGCCATTATAGAAAAAATAGCCGATGTCATGCGCCTTGAAAACCTCGATCAGGCGTTCATATTCTTCACGGTTTTCTTCCAGTGATTTCATTTTGTAGCGGCAGGAGCCAAATGCGCCGGATGGCGTATGCAATAAGGCTGCGATGTCATCGTCGCTTTCCTTGCTGGTGTCAATCAGGTTTTCGGTCAATGCGCCGATGATTCCGTTCGCGCCCGCATAGACGTTGCCAATTTTATCCGGATGTTTGCGAGCAGTCTGAATGACGCCACAGGCCGAAGCATTGATAACAGCGGTTACACCGCCGGATTGAGCGTAAAAAGCATTTTTTACAGACATAAATTACTCCTACTGTTTAGTTTAAATTTTAAAGATTGTGTTTACCCGCTTATCCGCCGAACTGTTCTGTTAGCGATACCGCGTAAATCGAATGAATCTGGATTCTCAATGATTTGAGTTTGGTATGATATCTTCACTAGAGTATCAAAGAGTATAAATAAGCCCGCCATGATACGTGAGTATCCACAACAAATCATGTGTTTGTCGCTAAATCAGGGCAAAAATCAACTATTTTAGAATCATGAAATCGAAAAATCATGAAAATCTGAAAGGAAAATGCGGAAAATTGCAGGAAAGCGCCGGGGGATTTGAAGCGCCGATGTGTCATATTGAAATCGTTTTGACAGCGTGAATCAGGTCGTCAAACCAGGTCAGGAAAGATTTACATCTGCGCCTGAATGCTCTCGGGACGCACAATATCAAAGCCAGATTGATACCAGGCGATAATGCCGCCGCGTAAATTCAAGCCCTCAATACCGGCGTTTTGTGCGACATACATGCAGGCTTGCGCAGAGCGCGCGCCGCTACGGCAGTAGAAAACATTGATGTCGTCTTTGTTCAGCTCATTCATTTTCAATGGTAGGGTATGCAGCGGGACAAATTCGCCGCCTTCAATGATGCCTTGCGCATATTCAGCCTGTGAACGCACATCCAGAAGCCTGATTTTTTTGCCGTCTTTTTCAGCATTGTCCAGCATTTCCTTCAAGCCGGCGGCATCAATTTCTTTAACTTCGAACATCTATAAAGCACCCATATAAGAAAATATTAATAAACTTATATTACATTTACCAAGCGTTTTAGTCAAGATTGAATCATAATCAAAATCGTTTAATTTCAAAGACGGGTGGTTTCGAATCAGCGAACTAATGGGGCAATTTGTCGTCTGAACGACTACAATATTGATATGTAATTGCTCGTCATGCTCCTGGTTTGCATCATGTTGTCTTGAACTGTTACAAAGTGGGACATTCTGGGTAGTTACTGAAATTCAAAGAACATAATTCATGAAAAATAAACTTCTGGCAACTCTGTCATCTTTTCTCTGCGGCTTAATCGTACTGCTGGGCGCTCCTCTTGTGCGCGCCGATTTAAATCTTGAGTTGCCTGATCTCAATTTACCTGATCTGGCGGATTCCCCGATTCCAGATATCGGCTTTACCGAAGAGCATAATCTCGGCTTGAAAGTATTGCGCAAATTACGAGCTAGCGGCCAGATAATTGAAGACCCGGAAATCACGAGCTGGATACAGTCACTGGGCAACCGCCTTGCGGCGCGCGCTTCCCGCAGCGGTCATTCTTTTTATTTTGTTGTTTCAAAAAATAATTCAATCAATGCATTCGCAGCCATGGGCGGCGTTGTTGTGATCAACGCAGGCTTGATAATTAAAACCGACTCAGAAAGCGAACTGGCGGCTGTTGTATCGCATGAAATCGCCCATGTTACTCAACGACATCTGGCGCGCATGCTGGAAAAATCCAAACAGAATACCTTTGGTCGAAGCGCGGCGATGCTCGCTGGCGTATTGGCGGGAACAAAAAATCCACAGGTGGGAAGCGCGATTATCACGACCACCATGGCGACCGCCATGCATAAACAACTGTCTTTTAGCCGGGAAGCCGAATCAGAAGCCGACAGCGTGGGTTTAAGAATACTTGCCAGCGCAGGCTTTGACCCGCAGGGAATGCCTCTTTTTTTACAAAAACTTGAGCGTTTGTCGGATGACCGTTTTTCAGATATAAGCGAATATCTGCAAAGCCATCCACTGGCTCACAAGCGTGTTGTCGATACCCAGTTGCGGGCAAGCAGAATGGGTCCCTATCGTGGAAAAGAACATGAGTCTTATCGCTATATGCGGGAAAAAGTGCGCGCCCTCAGTCAGTCTGCCAGTGCGCCAGCGGCCAAACTATCGCCGCGGCTTAAGCAGTATGCGCGTGCGCTGAAATATGAAAAAACAGGGCAATACCGCCAGGCTCTGAACACGCTTGGCGCACAGAGCAGACAAATGTACGAGGCGTCGCTGATCGCAAGTCTCCTCAATAAGCAACGCCAATTTAAGAAAACACAACAATTACTGACGCCCTTATTAAGAACCTATCCCGGCAATGTGACATTATCCATGCTGCTGGCGCAAGCAACATTGGCTCTAGGTCAGGCTGAACAAGCCTGGAATATTATTCGCACCATCCCGATTGCTGAACAGACCAGTCTTGAGTTTCTGGAAGTCAGACAGCGGATTGCGCATTCCGCGGGACGGGACGCTGAAGCCTATCGCACCGCCGCAGAAAGAAATATTCGCATGGGAGAATATAAATACGCAGCAATCCAGTTACGGAAAGCCATGAAGCAACGCGATGCGAATGCGGCGCAACTGATTCAGTTTCAGAAAATATTGTCCCAGGTTGAAGCTGATCTAAACGATCAGCGCGCTAAAGCCCGCCGATAGATGATTCGAAATTCATAAGCGTTGGCATCAGCGTAGAACTTCGTTCATTACTTTTTCGGGTTGCTCAACCTGGAGCATGTGGCCAGCCGCAATATCTGCAAAAAATGTAATGTTGGTCGTCGGTAATTTAGCGCGAATTGCTTTTTGCAGCGCCTGTTTATAATCATCCGGGATTACCTTATCCAGCCCGGGTGCAGAATTTATCACCAATATCCGAATCTGCGCTTCATGCAGTTTTTTGTCGAGTCTGCTTAAGGCTTTCTTGTTTAGCTCATAGCGCGTCTGCTGCCGGAGTATATCGCGCTGGGTGAGCGTAGTTTGTTTCATAAGTCGTACAAAACGATCATCGAATGGCCACCAACCTGCAAAATTTTCAGTCAGTTTTTCGTGTGCGACAAGATAATCCCTGACGTGCTTGTTATTGAGATCTGAAAACAGACGTTGTTGCGTATGCCTTTTGAAAGCCGGACCGAGCAACTTCACCAGCCAGAAAGGATAGTTAAGTAGATCCTCATCATCGCTAGTCCAGGGGACAGGATGATTGGACAGAGAAGGGAGCCAGGGGTTGATTAACACAATTTTAGTGTGTCTGGCTAAGGTATTGTTTTGTATTTGCAGCCTCAGTAAATGCCAGGCCATTTCAGCACCTGCTGAATGGGCAATGATTATCTGATGAACGTGATCCGGGTTCTGCCTATTTAGCGCCTGGATCGCTTCAAAAAGCGCTTGTCCATAGTGAGGGAAGGAAAAATCCCAACGTCTATTGCCTATCGCTACCTGCCCATGTCCGGGAGGGTTTATAAGCTGCGCCAGATAAGCTTTTCGGGATAATTGTTGCGCAAGCGGGATATTTTCCAGGCTGGAGCCTGGAAAACCGGGTATCAGATAAACCAGGCCTGCTGGCCCTGTTGATGACTGTGATGGTGCTGGGCTACCGAGTTTACGAACTTCAACATTGCCGAGCGATGTTTTGATGATTGACGGAGTGATTTTTAAAGTCGTTGCATAAGGCGAATTGAGTTTTAGCTGCGCGCAGGCCTGAAGACTGAAAAGAAACGCAGTAAGAACCGTTAGATAAGCAAGCCTGGATGAAAATTTGTAGTTTGAAACCATTTGAAGGTATTGATTTGAGGCGTCCTAAAGCCATTCCCGGGTAATTCTTATCAGCTCCATTTCGGTATAGTCAAGCACCAGCGTTTCCACCAGATTGATTTGTTTTTCAAGATGGGATTTATCATTGCTGATCATACACACGCCCATCACCGCCTGTTGCCACTGATCCAGCGAATCTATTTCGGCGACCGATGCATTGAAGCGCTGCTTCAATCGATCCTTCAAACTTTTTACCTGACGCCGCTTATCTTTCATTGAATGCGCCTGCGGTATTTGCAGGCTGAGCTCAATCAGTAAAACATGCATAGTTCAGGGTCTGACTTTTGTTTTAGGAGCCTTTGAATAATTCTGGGTGGAGCATATTGAGATTCAAAATTCCCAGGATCAAGACGCATTTCGTGCGTAATAGCCACTCTCTTGCGTAGAAATGCAACGCAGAGCCTGGGGATTTTGGACTCAAGATACCCATTCATGAATTTTTCAAAGGCTCCTTTTACTCACAAACAGATTGTCCAGTTTGTAAGGCTCTTTTAGAGCGGCAAGAGCGCCCGGTAATTCCAGATAGACCTTGATAATATGCGCAGCCTGACGGCATCTGTCCGGTTTGTCGCGCACCACGGTAATCCTTGAATAATAAACCCCGCCTTTTCCTTCAGCTAAAATAGAAAAGCTTTCGGGATAGGTGCAACCAGTGCTTTTGACCTCAATAATCAAGTATTGATCAGTAAATTGTGCGCTATAAAGCGGCTCAGGCGGACTGTTGCGGGCAAAAGCAGGGCTGGTCAGCAGGACGGCCAGTAGGCATAATGCATTGATTATAGGTTTGAGCATAACTTTCTCCAGATTTCTCACGTTGCTTATTATCAAGTATACGGGAAGTTTTAAGTAATATTCGGGTTGTTAATGCCATCATGAGTGATTTCATACTGTATTCGATTATCGCCTCGCTAATCCTGACTCTTGTTGCCAATCTTTTGTTGTGGATATTCCCGAATGCAGCCACATGGTTTTACCGTAAGCTCGAACAATTTGCAAAGCAGGCGCGCAATGAGCAGCAGGATGAATCGACGCCGCGAATCCGGGTTTATTTTCCGTGGAAGGCGATGATTATTATTTCGATTGTGCTGACTGTGTTGCTAAATCTGATCAGCTTGCTTATGGGTTAACTTCATTTAAATTTTTTAACCGGCTTAAGGCCATCAATGTAAGGCTGTATTTTATTCGCGTGGCGTATGACTTTAGCTAGCACGCCGAGTTCATTGAATGTCCGTCGGGTTAGTTGGAAGCGTCTTGGCTTGAGGGGTGTTTTGATCATCTCGGGGTAACGCCATTTCCAGCGTAGGTAGCCCGGAATATTTGCATTCGTTTTTTCAAACAGGTTGCGCACCCATTTAAAACGGTGCATCGAAAGGTATTGTTGTAAATGGTAGCGTTCCAACTCCCTGACCAGTGCTTTTGACGAAATGCTGGTTTCTTTTTTAGTAAAAATCCAGTTGAGGCTGATGTTTTCATCGCCATGAGAAATAACCTTGTGAAACCAGAGCGGCGGGAGATAGAGCAGGTCGCCCTGATTCAGCATAAAACGCGTGTGTATTTTATTGCGCATGGTTTTTTCATCGCCATAACCCATGATACCGAAGTTAATGAAGGGATAGCAATCAACTGGCGTCTGAGGCGACACCAGCAGCCATTCTTTCTGACCGCTCACCTGTGCGTTGAATACGTTGACCAGATTGGCGTCGTAATGCCAGCTGGACACGTTGCCTTTGCAGTGTATCCAGATCCGCATGACATCGCTTCTGGGGAACACATCAGGCAAGTCAAGCAAGCTGTTGATAATAAGCGGCGTACTGTAGTCGTCCCTGAGCGTATCCCTTTGCATCCAGTACCAAAGCGATGCGGTCTTGGCGGAGGGCTCTTTTGACAGACGTTCACGAATGTAGGCTTCGCTCCAGCTTTTGATTGCAGGCCAGTCTGCGCCAGCATTCTCAATAATTACGGGTTGTTCGGGATCAAAATATTGACGACGAAAATGCTCGAAACCGATGTTGGCTTTTTCGCGTGCAATTTCAAAATATCCGTGATTGTTTTCAGCGAGTGTCATTTGATCTTGAGCAGTAAACGAATAAGTTATCTAAACAGGCTTGCCGGCGTTACTGATAATAAACCCCTGACGTTAAAGTAACCTGCAACGCCAACCAGTATAACGCCGATTGCAGTGCCGGTCGCTAGCAAACTGAGATTGATTGTGGGACTAAGTTCAAATAAAACATAGGCGGCAATATTGCCTGCAGTAAGCGCCAGAGTGCTCGCCAGCAAACCGGCGAGCCCACCAATCATGGCGAATTCCACAAACAGATTGCGCCTTAGATAAGCGCGCTTTGCGCCTAGCGTTTTGAGAATGGCGATTTCCTTGCGGCGCATGGCTTTTTGTGATTGCAGGGCGGCATACAGAACAACTACGCCGGCGACCAGGGTAAACATAAAAATGGCCTGGACAGCAAACGCCGCCTTGTCAATTAACTCGCGCACCTGTTTTAATACGGCGTTGATGTCGATATCGGTAACGCCCGGAAAGCGCTGAATGAGCAGCGGCAACCTGCGGCTATCTTCATCACTGATGTGCAGACTGGTGATATAGGTTTTAGGCTGCTCCTTCAGTGCTTGCGGCGCAAGCAATACAAAAAAGTTGGGTTTCATGCTATCCCATCTGACGCTGCGCAGACTGATGATTTTTTCCGTGATGCGCTGTCCGGCAATGTCAAAGGTAAGGCTGTCGCCAAGTTTTAAACCCAATGTTTTGGCAATACCCTCTTCAACTGAAAGACCCTGTTGGGCGTGCTGCTTAAACCATGTTCCAGCGCTGACTTTATTTGCTTCGGGCAACTTGGCGCTTGCGGATAGATTGAATTCCCGCATTAGCAGGCGTTGCGCGCGTTGTTGTTCATAGTCATCCGGCGACACCGCTTTTTGATTGATCTCGACCAGGCGCCCCAGCACCATGGGATAGAGCTGGATTTTAGTATTAGCGGCTTTCCCCATCAACAGGTCATTGTCTATGAATCGCCGCAACGGTTTTACCTCGTCCGGCTGTATATTAATCAGGAAATGATTGGGTGCATCCGCCGGAATACTCGCTTGCCAGCGATTAATCAGGTCGCCGCGTAAAGTCGTCAGTAATAACAGGCTAAACAAACCGACAGCGAATACCACCACCATCACGGTCAAACGAGGGCTGGTTTTAGGTAAGGGCCAGCGATGCGCAAGTTTGCCAAGCAAATGCAAACAGAAAACGGAAATTATCCAGAACAGGGCCAGCGCGCCAAGAACGGCAATAAGCAGGGTTAAGCTGAGTTTTATATCCTGGGTTTGTAACCACATTAGACAAAATACAGCGCCGCTTAACATGATCGTTGAAAACAGATACGGCGTTCTTGAGTGGGAAAAGCGCGCCTGTAATATCTGAACCGGCGCAACCTTGATTAACTGCATCAGCGGCGGCGCGGAAAAGCCCAGCGACATGATCCATGCAGTCAGAAAACCAATCCCTACCGGTCGCCAGCTTGCGTTGGGCAGATTTTGTCCGATAAAATCATGCAATGATTGCGCTAACGCCAGATGAATCAAATAACCCAGCGCAGCGCCAATGACAGCGGCTGCTGTGGCGAGTAGCAACAGTTCTCCAAAATAACGAAGCAGTATTTGCCTTCGCGACGCTCCCAGCGTTTTTAGCACGGCGACCGCCGGCGTTTCGCGGCGCATCAGGCTGTAACTACTCAGCGCAATACCGGCGCCCGCGAGAATCACAGCCAGCAGGGACGCCATTTTCAAGAAGCGCTGACCGCGTTGCAGAGCCAGCTGTACAGAGGGCATTCCATCATCAAGCGTGCGTAGTTTTTCGCCGGGTTTTAGCCTGTTTTTGAGCCAGCGTTTATACGCAGCAACCTGCTTGTCATTGCCGGAAAAAAAGTAGCTGTAATTGGCGCGGCTGGCGGGCGTCAACAAGCCGGTCTGGCTAAGTTTTTCCTGCGGCAAGATCAACACTGGCGCAAGTTGAAATACATTGCTTGCCTGGTCTGGCATTTTGCGAATCATTTTTGCCAGCCGTATTGTAGTTTGGCCCAGTTGCGCCTGATCGCCCGCTTTTGCACCCAGTGCAGCGAATAAGCGGGGTTCGGCCAGAACATCGTTATCAACTAATTGTGTCAGCGTGAAAGCAGCAGGCGGCCCGCTTAAATCCTGACTGACCTCCAGCTCGCCCTGCAAAGGATAATTGTTTGAGACAGCCTTGATCTGACTGAGTTGAAATTTGTCGCCTAGAGAGACCATGCTTGGGAAAGTCACTGAGCTGGCGCTGCGCAAACCCGTGTTTTCAGCTTTTTCCAGATACGTTTGGTCAGCCGGACGCGTCGAAACGATGACTAGATCGCCGCCCAATAACTGGGTTGCCTGCGCTGTCATGGCCCGGTCCGCGCGGTCGGTGAAAAAGCCGACTGATGTAACGGCAACCACAGAAACCAGCAGGGAGAGAAACAGCAGGCGGATTTCCGCGAGCCGCCAGAATTGACGCCAGCGCCTAAGATAAGGCGTCATCATGAAGCGGCCCGTTCTCGTTGGCGCAGCTTGCCGTTTTCCAGCCGATAATGGGTAATGCAGCGCTGCGCAAGCTGATCATCATGAGTCACCATCACCAGCGTTGTCTGATTTTTTTGACGTAATGAAAACAGCAAATTGATAATATCTTCACCAGTATCGCGGTCAAGATTGCCGGTAGGCTCATCAGCAAACAGTATCGCCGGTCTGGTCACGAAGGCGCGCGCCAGCGCAACGCGTTGTTGTTCGCCGCCGGATAACTGGGTTGGCAGATGGGTTGATCTATCGGCCAGGCTCACGTGTTGTAGCGCCTCTAAAGCGCGTTTCTGGTTTGTTTTATAATCTACGCCAGCGTCTGGCTCCAGTTCCAGAGGCAACATCACGTTTTCAAGAGCGCTTAAATGATCCATCAAATGAAACGACTGAAAGACAAATCCAACTTGTCCCTGGCGCAAAGCGGCGCGCTGGTCTTCATCTAGCTGCGATATATCTTTGCCGAGTAAATCAACCATGCCGCTACTGGGAATATCCAGACCCGCCAGCAAACCCAGCAGCGTGGTTTTACCGGAACCAGAAGCGCCTGTGATTGCGACGGATTCGCCCTGTGTTATGCTCAAATCTATGTTCTCAATAATTTGTAGCGTGTTGCCGCCAGATGACGCAAGTTGCTTGCCAAGCTTGCTGGCCCGTATGACTGGCCGGTCTGTTGATTTATTCATTGTTGCTCTGGTTGATTAGTCTTCTATTTGTTTGGTAATTATGCCAGTAACCGGAACTTTTGTTTTGTTCTTGTTGGCTAATACACTAAGTTGTTATATAAATTTTTTAAAATGAGTTCTTAAACATGGATTTGATTAACAGTACATACAAGATACTTGCAGCGCAAATGCTTACAATTCTATTGGTCTTGCTATCATTCGGCGTTA
>JANTHA010000033.1 GCA_024762625.1 Thiotrichaceae bacterium | reverse complement strand
AAGACTGAATGAGCAGCGTCCTGATGAATTGCCGCCGCTTTCGGTCTGTATGCAAATTAATGTCAGTGGTGAAGCGAGCAAATCGGGCGTTTCGTTTAACGAGTTGCCAGAACTTGCTGCCGGGATTAGTCAGCTGGAAAATTTAAAGTTGCGCGGTTTAATGGCGATTCCTGCACCCGAAAACGATTTTTTAAAACAACGCGAAGCCTTTGCGCAGGTTCGTGAGGCGCAACAGAGTTTAATTAAGCAGGGATTTCAACTGGATACCTTGTCCATGGGCATGAGTAATGATATGGAGGCAGCGATTGCGGAAGGGGCGACCATTGTGCGTATCGGAACAGCAATCTTTGGAAAACGCGACTAATCTGCGTGTGTCTAATCAATAAATTAACCTATAATAAACAGGGATCTGAGCACACAGACGAAGAGAGAAGTTGAGATGAAAAATAGCAACACAAAAACAATTACCTTTATCGGCGCAGGCAACATGGCGAGAAGCTTGATCGCAGGATTGATTGAAGATAAGGCGGCGCTGAATATCCGGGTAGCGGATCCCGATACAGCCCAGCTTGCGTCTATTCAACAAAGTTGGCCGCAGATTGAGGTATTTGCTGATAATAACAAGGCGGTGGAAAATGCCGATGTTGTTGTGCTGGCGGTTAAGCCGCAAATCATGCAAAGCGTTTGTAATGCGTTGGCGTCTGCAATAAACAATCCTGAGACCTTGCTTATTTCCATTGCGGCCGGAGTGACAGAACAAAAAATAAAGCAGTGGCTAGGCGGACAACGACCCATTGTGCGTTGTATGCCAAATACGCCTGCGCTGGTGCAATCCGGCATGACGGGTTTGTTTGCTAACGACCAGGTTTCGGAAGAACAACGCAGTCTGGCGGAAAGTATCTTGCGTGCTGTTGGTGTTACCTTGTGGTTTGCTGATGAAGATAAGCTGGACGCCGTTACGGCGGTTTCTGGCAGCGGTCCCGCCTATTTTTTTCTGGTCATGGAAGCCATGCAAAAAGCAGCCCAAACACTCGGGCTGGAGCCGCAGGATGCGCGCCTGCTGGTGCTGCAAACCGCTTTTGGATCGGCCAAGCTGGCGCTGGAAAGCGAGGATGAAGCAGCCGTATTGCGTCAGAAAGTTACCTCGAAAGGCGGAACAACCGAAGCCGCCATTAACAAGCTATTGTCGAGCGGATTGGTCGAATTGTTCGAAGAGGCCTTGATTGCAGCTCGCGACAGGGCGAAAGAATTGAGTTAATTAGTCTCGAAGAGTCTTTTAAAATTGAACCGGAGCAGTGGAGAAATATCAGCGTGAATCAATTATCTGTAGGGGCGCAAATCGCAAGTTTTTTGGTTAGCGCCATCCTGTCTTTATATATCGGAGCGGTCGTGTTGCGCCTGTTGCTTGGTTTTGCACGGGCGGACTTTCATAACCCCTTATCTCAGTTTCTGGTAAAGATAACAAATCCGGTTCTGGTTCCTATGCGGCGTTTTATTCCCTCTTTCGGCAAGATTGACAGCGCAGCAGTGCTGTTGGCATATGGGCTGACCGTCATAAAAATCGCGCTGCTCTCGCTGATTGGTTTTGGCAGGCTAAATCTGCCGCAAACGTTGTTCGCATCGGTGGGAGAGTTGTTGATTACCATCATCTGGATCTATATTATTGCGTTGATTATCCAGGCGGTTATTAGCTGGATAGGCAGTTCCGCCGGCAATCCGGTATCTCCGCTGGTGAATAGCCTGACTCGCCCAATCCTGCAGCCGATCAGAAAATATGTGCCCATCATTGGCATGATGGATTTATCGCCCCTGGTGGCGATTTTACTCCTGAATGTGTTATTGATAATTGTGACTAATATTTTTCGTTAGGCGTTTCAGCGGGTATTCATCTGCGATCCATAAAAAAACCCGCATTTCCATTTTCAGGAAAAGCGGGTAGAGGATGCTCTTTTATTGGGCGGACATTTGAGCTGACAGCTTGATCAGTTCCACTGAATTTCAACTTTGCGTCGGCCCCAGCGAAAGGCCTTGCGTTTGTCTTTGCCCATGTAAATATCGATTTTTTTACGCCAGCGCTTGTGCATTTTATCCAGCACAACATATTCGCCTTTCAGTCCTTTGATGCGAACTTTCTGTTTATGTTTCAAACCATAAACTTTCAATAAATCCCGAGAAACGGCAATGGCCTTCATGCCAGGGCGCAAACGATCACCCCATGCTGCGATGTTAGGCGTGCTATCGGTTTGCGCAGCATGAGACGTGTAGGCTGTCGCCGTAACAACCAGATTTCGGCTGAATGATTTTTCCATCGGTCTGAATGATGCTTTCTGAAGACTTGGTTTAAGACGACCGCGCGCGTTTCTTTTACTTGCTGTTTTTGCTTTTTCAAGCGTTAAAAGCGTTTGATACATCAATTCGATATCAGATTTTTTGTATTGCGGCGCAGCGCTAGCGGACGCTGGCAGCAACATAACGACCATAAAATAAGTCGTTAGGGTTAATAATATTTTCCTAAACATATCAATGACCTTGTCCATAAGTATTGCTTGATTCTTTAAAGGGGGAATCATAAAGTGCGAAGTATATTAGCAAACCATGATTTACTAATAAAGGTTTTTCTTCAATTTTTTTTGAAATAACACCATTCCGTCAAGTTTTTAGAGGCTTTTGAAAGCCTAAACAACTCCCCCTGTAGCAATTAAATACCTCTGTCGGGCAATTTATGGCGCTATTTGGGACTCGTTTACAGTTGAACTAAGAGCCGTTTGAAGCATCAAAGTTCCCTCGAAGAACAGGTTTGATGCAAGATAAAAGCGAGGACTTCATCAAATCTATGCCGTTGGAGAAATAGTGCATTATCAGCTTATTCTGTTTGTCATGATAAAGAAGAAAGGAGAACTAACACCTGACATAAATAAGAAAATTGGCTATATTAAGCGGGCTGGGAAATGGAAGATTTGTCCGGACTACTAATCGCAAACATCTAATAAATTGTATTAACAGCGTGCGGACAGCTAGATTCAAAGTATAAAGGGGTATAACACACAATGAGCAGCGTTTATCTTTACAGATTGGCGGCAATTGGGTTGATATTGTCCATATCAATCCTGAGTGGTTGCGGCGGTACAGGCATCCGTCCCGACAACGATGACGCCACAGGCGCCGCTTCCTCGTCAGGCGACGCGGAAGCTGGTGATGAGGAGGCTTCGAATGAAACAGGAGCAAAAAATGGAGCAAAGAGTGGACAGTCACATAAATTCGGACGCTTGAAAAAACGTCGCGTCCCTCCGAGGCCTCATTCTAACCCGGTAATTAACAAGGCGCTTGGCGACAATCTGATGGCTGCGCGCAAGGCCGAAGTAAAGCGTTTTCTGAAACAGGGAGCTGATGCGAATACTGTTACAGCGAATGGAGAACCGGCGCTTTATACTGCATTGCGAGTCGGTTTTAACCAGATTGCCGATGATTTGGTGCTGTATGGCGCAGATGTAAACGCAACAACCCGGAGCGGTCGAACGCCCTTGCATCTCGCGGTTGATAAAGGCAATGAAGCGTTTGTCCAGTTGCTTCTTGAGAACGGGGCTGACGCAAACAAAGCCAGTAATTCTGGCGAAACCCCTTTATTACTCGCCATTGAGCGAAATCAGCCTGGTATTGTATCCCGGCTATTAAAGTACCAGGCGGATCCCAATAAAGCGGGAAGAGGCGGGAATCCTTTGCATCTTGCCATAGCCAAAGGCCAGGTAGGGATTGTAAAACAGTTGCTTGATTATGGCGCAAACGCCAATACCGGCAGTCAGAAAGGCACGCCTTTACAGGTGGTTCTTCGTAATGGCAACGTGAAAATCGCCGAATTACTAGCCAGCCATAACGCAGATGTCAATATTAAGGACAGCATTGGGGAGACATTGCTTCACAAGGCGGCCGCCAAAGGGCAACTAGGCTTTGCCAAAGTGATTGTTGCAAATGGCGCAGACGTCAATGCGACTGATAAATATAAGGAGACGCCTTTGCATGAGGCCGCTGCGAAGGGACGATTGGAAGTTGTAAAATTCCTGATTTCCAAAGGCGCAAGAATCAATGCAAAAACCGAGAAAAACTGGACGGCTTTACATGAAGCGGCGCGTTTTGGCCATCCAGATGTCGTGACTTACCTGATTAACAGGGGTATTAGCAAAAATGCTGAAAATAGCGATGGCAATACAGCCAAATCACTGGCAAAGCATTTAAATCATACTGATGTAGTTGAAAAACTATGAACTAATTGACGCATGTCATAGATATATTGGGTAATAACATATTATTCTTTTCCGCAGGTTAAATTGATTAATGTAATCTGCAACGTCACATGACGCTGGTGATGTTTCTTAAAAGAGGAGATATGTCATGCAAGATTTTTTAGAGTTTAAGTTACCCGCTGCAATTGTCATTGGTTTGATTGCATGGGGTTGGTTTGTATTCTTTTCAGTTGTTTTTTCTTAAAGCCGGGCTAGATTCCGCCTCACATGCCAAAACCACGTTCCAGGAACGTGGTTTTTCATTGAGTCCTTAGTGCGGACACTGTTCCAGTAGTTCTATTGCCTGATTGCGGCAGCTTTTCAGTACTGATGCGCTTAGCTCTTTGTCTTCAAGCGCTCGCCCGATTGCGACACCGCCTATCATCAATGCGGCAATCGCAAGAATATCAGGCTGTTTTCGGCTATTATGCCCGGGCTTTTCAGTTGAAGTTTCTTTTGATAGCCGTTTTAAACCGCGGCTCAGTTGTTTGAAGACATGCGTATAGGTTCGCCTGATTTCAGGTTCCTGATGTGCGATGTCGCTAACCAGAAACGCCAGCGGGCAGGAAAAACTTTGCTGCTCGACATGCTCCATGCTTAGATAGGCGGAGAGCAAATCCCTGCCCCATTCTTTTTTTGTTAAATCCGGTGGCTTGCGCGTTCTTGCGAAGCTTTTTCTTGTGCTCGCCAGGATAGCCTCTTCATAGACATCGTTTTTATTTTTGAAGTGGGCGTAAAATGCGCCGCGTGTGAGATTTGCATGTTGCATCAGGCGATCTATTGAAACCTGATCATAGCCTTTGCTTGAGAATAAGGCGATGGCGCTATCCAGTATTTTCTGGCGTGTCGCTGCTTTGTGTTTCTTTGAATAGGGCATGAATGGATTATAGCGACTCGTTTAATATGTTGTTGAACATATTTAGAATTGATTTATTGTTTTTTCCGTATTTGCATATTGATGAGGAAAAACAATGAACAGAGTATTACTGATGTTGCCTGTTTTCGGAATGGTGGCGCTGACCATCGGAATAGCGCTATGGATGCTGAAACTTCGTTATCGCGCCGTGCTGCAGGATGGACTCAGTCCCGCCTATTTCAAACTTAACCGTGGCGCCAGATTGCCCGATTATCTGGTGCGCGTGACCCAGCATTATGAAAACCTGTTTGAAACGCCGCTTCTGTTTTATATCGCAATTCTGTTTGTTTTGGCGCTCAACCTAAATGATGGGGTCTATGTGGCGCTCGCCTGGCTTTATTTTGTATCGCGCCTCGCGCATGCCTACATTCACACCACAATCAACAAACTGAAATGGCGTAAAAATAGTTTTCTGGCAAGCGGTTTATTACTGGCTATCTTATGGGGCAAGCTGTTGTTTGATGTTGTGAGTGGCTAAGCATCGTGCCGGAATCACCTGACATATTTCCAGAGCGTCATCTGGGCGATGGTATGCTGGTGTTTGCGCGCTGTTTCGCGGATTACGAATGGAATGTCAAGCGGTTCACAGAGTGGATCAAAATGCGCCTTGAGTAGCTCCTGCATGCCATCGAGGGTAGTAATGTTTTCGCCGTTTTTCTTGTAGCCGCCTATCCAGTGCTGTTTTTCGGTAAATTCTTCCAGCCAGGTGTAAGGCGAGGTTAACACCAGTACGCCACCCTTGTTAAGACGCTCATGAATCATCTTCAGGAAAGCCGCTGGTTCGTATAGACGATCAATCAGGTTGCCCGCAAAAATCAGGTCATAGCCCTGATAAACCGGCTTCAGGTTGCAGGCGTCGCCCTGGCTGAAATGAACCCGGTTCGCGCTTTCCTGTAAACCGAGCTTATCCAGTTGCGCCTGTTTTAGCGTAGTCAGTTCGCCTTCATCGGTAATCAGGTAGCGGATGCCGCCGTGCTCGCGCAAATTCAGGGCATTGCGAATAAAGCGGGTGGAAAAATCCAGGGCATCAACATGAGGGATTCTTTTGGCCAGTTCAAAACTGCTGCGGCCCACTGCACAGCCGACGTCAAAGGCCTTGTTGAATGCCATGCCTTTTGTTTTTTCAAAAATGGTTTCGACACAGCTTTTAGGGAAGTTGGCAACGCCAAAATATTCATCGCCATAATGAAACTCAAGGTACTGTGAAATCAGCTCATCGGTTTCATAGGTATTAAATTCCTGGTTGATTTGCACTTCGGATTCAACATAGCGAAACCCCGCATGTTGATAAAAGTGGCGGCGAAACGCATAGCGACTCTCGCGAATTGCTTCATTGCCG
The DNA here is from genome assembly GCA_024762625.1 of Thiotrichaceae bacterium. Lineage (GTDB taxonomy): Bacteria > Pseudomonadota > Gammaproteobacteria > Thiotrichales > Thiotrichaceae > Cocleimonas. The sequence continues at coordinate 5,744 of JANTHA010000033.1, read as the reverse complement.
GTGGAAATCCAGCTGCCACCCTTGATCAAATTATGGCGACCATCAAAGGTTGGCACCGAAAAGTCATCATAGGCGGGATGCACCCGAAAGCCATCAAGACCGTCGATGGCGGTTTCCGTCCATTGCCAGACATTGCCGACCACATCAAACAGTTCGCCTTGCCTGGATTGTGTAACAGGCGCGGACGACGCAAACTGGGTAAGCGCAATATTGGCTTCAGATGCGATGCGCCCGGACTCGTCCTGCTGTACAAAGGAATCATACAGTCGATACCATTCCGCCTCGCTGGGCAATCGGATTTGTTTGCCTTGTTTTTCGCCCAGCCAGTTACAAAACGCCTTGGCTTCCAGATAATTGACTTCGACTGGCCAGTCCCAGGGCATGTCTATTTCTTCCAGCATGCTGCGGAAACGATAAGCATCGCCGTCTTTATACCAAAAACGCGGATGCGACGCGCGGGTGTATTCGCGCCATTGCCAGCCTTCTTCTGTCCAGAATGATTCGTTGTGATAACCGTTGTCCTCGACAAAGTCCAGAAATTCACGGTTGCTAACCAGATATTCACTGGCTTTGAATTCCTCGACATCGCTTTGTAGCTCGCCGTATTCATTATCCCACCCATAGGTTGCGCTAGCGTGCTCAGATGGCAATGGCCGACCCTGTTTCACGGTTGCGGCAGGGATTGTAATCAAACGGTTTTGCGGCGCGCTGTTGCTTAATTGGCAAACTGGCCAGGCTGGGTGCGCTCTGAGATCTTCGATTGGTAATTGCCTAATCAGCACCGATGAGGTTTCCAGATGGATGCGTTCATGCTCAATGCCCATCATGATGATCCAGAAAGGGTCTTCCCAGTTTATCGGCAAGTTCAGCGGCAGGGTGTCAATTAGCTTGTTTACCAGGGCGAAAACCTTGCGCCGATATTCCCTGACTTCTTCGACTGTTGGCCAGTCGTAGTGTTGTTCATCCAGATCATCCCAGGACATTTCATCCACGCCGATGGCCATCATTGCTTCCATTTCCGGGTTGACCCGTTGATCAATAATTTTCGAGACCAGTAATTTATTGACGAAAAACGTGGCCGTATGAGCAAAATAAAAGATCAGTGGATGACGCAGGCTATCAGGGCGCTTATAAAAAACAGAATCATCTGCCAGAGGCTCAAAAAGACGCTCATAGAGTTGCCAACTGTTGTGAAAATATTCCCGGATTTCGTCGCGTTTTTGTTGTTCATCGCCTGAATTGATAACGGGTGTTTTAAGCGCCGGTGTGAGCTGCATATGCGCCTCTGGTCTATTCGGAAAAAGCAAGTATCCTCCCTTGTATTGCTGTTTGCATCAATTATTCATAAACGAACTGTATCCGCAAATGGATTCATCTAGGCGGGAAGGCGCTACAGATGCTGACATTTACGCTTTAAACTTGCCTTTCTTGATGCGATCCGCTTCCATGTTTTCTATTTCACGAGCGCCCGAAACGACAATATCCGGATCAGGGATATAATTTAATTCGGGATCCAGGCGGGTATAGGGCACGCTGTTTAATAACACGCGCATGACATTCAAGCGGGCTTTCTGCTTGTTATTTGAGCGGACAATGGTCCAGGGCGTGGATGATGTATGGGTGCGTTTTAACATTTCGTATTTCACTGAGGTGAATTCATCCCAATGATCCTGTGCTTGTAGATCCACTTCCGACAACTTCCACTGCCTTAATGGGTCAGTCTTGCGACGTTCAAAACGTTTGGACTGCTCTGCTTTGGTTACGCTAAAGTAGATTTTGACCAGTATGGTGCCTTGTCTGACGAGATCTTTTTCGAAGCCTACTACGCCGCGCATGAAGTTTTTGTATTCTTCGGGGGTGCAAAATCCGAAAACCGGTTCAACCATGGCGCGGTTATACCAGCTACGGTCAAACATGACGATTTCACCGCCGCGCGGGAACTGCTCGACATAACGCTGAAAATACCATTGGGTGCGTTGGCGTTCGCTTGGTTTTCCCAGCGCCACAATGCGGTAATGTTTTTCATTCATATAACGGGAAACGCGCCGAATGGTGCCGCCCTTTCCCGCCGCGTCGCGGCCTTCAAACAGAATGATCATGCGTTTCTTGGTTTCTTCAAGATAATGCTGCAATGCGATTAATTCCGCCTGATATGGGCGTAACGCGAGTTCTTTTTCATAACGACGCTGTGCTTTGGTTTTATGCGCCTTTAGTTTTGCGATTTCTGATTGTAATGCGTCTATTTGTTCTTGTGGAGTGAGTTCAAGCGGCAGCTTGTTTTCAGTATCGTATGTTATCGCCGCTGCTGCGTCATCGTGTGTGTCGGTAGTCGCCAGGGTCTCTTTTTGAGAGTCTGTAGTCATGATTTCCTCGCATTGTCAGTGTGCAGAAAGTCTTGTGTGTAAAAAACTGGTATGTTTTTATACCACTAAAACTCGCCAATATCTTGATATTATCACGCATCGGAGTTTTCTGCGTTTGATAATAATCATAGTCTAATTAATCCCGGTTGTTAATACACCTGAATTCTGCATAGTCTAAATCCAGGGCAAATACAAAAATGATTGAAATACAAACAAAAGCAATCGGTTTTCTTGTTCTATGCAGTTTTTGCTTTGTCGCGGATCCTTGTTTCGCTCGCGATTTGCCAAAACCGGCGCTTATGTTAGCGAAAAGTTATAATCCTGGCATTCATCTTGAGGATTACTGGGTCAGCGAAAAGCTGGACGGAGTTCGCGCATTCTGGGATGGTGAGAAACTGATTTCCCGCGGCGGCAACATTTATCATGCGCCAAAATGGTTCGAGCGAGGTTTTCCCAGCCAGAAACTGGATGGCGAATTATGGATAGCGCGACAAAAATTTGAGCAGCTTATCAATACGGTTCGCGATAACAAGCCAAACGAGCAGGCATGGAGGCAAGTCAAATTCATGGTGTTTGATTTGCCGGCGTCTAGTGAGTCATTTGACAAGCGCCTGGTTAAACTTCAATCCATTGTCAAGGCGGCCCATATACCGCACTTGCAAGTGGTAAAACAATGGCGTGTACAAAACCATGAGGAATTAATGACTCAGTTAAACCGATTTTCCAAAGCAGGCGCGGAAGGTTTGATGCTGCATCGGGGAAGTTCGCTTTATTCAGGAAAACGCAGCGGCGATTTGCTCAAGGTGAAGCGTTTTCAGGATGCTGAAGCCGTCGTTATTAAGCATATTGCGGGAAAGGGAAAATATCGCAATAGCCTGGGCGCTTTGCTGGTGGAAATGCCGGATGGCAAACAGTTTAAAATTGGCACAGGTTTTAGCGATGAGCAACGTCTGCATCCGCCGCCGATCGGTAGCACAGTCACCTATCAGTATCATGGCAAAAGCCGTTATGGAATCCCGCGATTTGCCAGCTTTCTACGGGTTAGACCGCTTGAAAAATAATGCCTATAGCCGACAGGCGCTTCTAACGGCCTTGCTCATCGCCCCAGATTATTTTATGCAGCTGTACCTGCATACGCACTTCTAACTGGTCTTCCAGTATCCATTCAGCCAGAGCGCTGATCTCAATGTCGCCATATGCAGGGGAAACCAGTAGCTGAAAGCGCGCATAAAGATCGTGTGCGTCTGCAATGGTCTTCATCCACTCATAATCTTCGCGGTCACAGATAACAAATTTAATTTGATCATCGGACTTGAGGTAGTCGAGATTGCTCCAGAGATTTTTATCGGCTTCCTGTGACGCTGGCGTTTTAATATCCATGACGATCATCACGCGCTCATCGACCTGTTCTATACTGAGTGCGCCGCTGGTTTCCAGCGACACCTTATAGCCCTGATCACAAAGCGTAGTCATTAATGGAAAACAGTTTTTTTGCGCGAGTGGTTCGCCGCCGGTGATGGTTATATAGGACGTATCGTATTGTTTGACCTGTTGCAAGATGGATTCAAAATCCATCTGTTCGCCACCCGTGAAGGCATATTCGGTGTCACAATACTGGCAGCGCAGAGGACAACCGGTGAGCCGGATAAATACCGTTGGCAGACCCGCCGTGCTTGATTCGCCTTGCAGCGAATAGAAAATTTCAGTAATGCGCAACGTCGACATGGTCAGCCCTTTATTTTATCTTTTGCGGCCGCGATTTGTCGTCTGACCTGATCAGGGGCGGTGCCCCCAGGATGATTGCGAGCTGCAACCGAGCCTTCCAGCGTCAGCACATTAAACACATCTTCTGTGATCTTGTCGGAAAACTGGCGTAATTCGTCCAGGCTCATTTCACTCAAGTCCTTGCCGGTATTAACGCCGTAGGCGACAGCGTTGCCGACCACTTCATGCGCATCGCGGAACGGCAGGTTTTTTCCCACCAGATAATCAGCCAGATCGGTGGCGGTTGAAAAGCCCTGCATCGCGGCGGCGCGCATCTTGTCTTTATTGGTTTTAATATGCGGCGTCATGTCTGCGAAAGCGCGCAAACTGCCCATTAAAGTATCCACGGCGTCAAACAAGGGCTCCTTATCTTCCTGATTATCCTTATTGTAGGCGAGCGGCTGACTTTTCATCAGGGTGAGTAGCGACATCAGATCGCCATATACCCGCCCGGTTTTGCCGCGAACCAGTTCCGGCACATCGGGGTTTTTCTTTTGCGGCATGATGGATGAGCCGGTGCAAAAGCGATCTGGCAGATCAATAAAATGAAATTGCGCAGATGCCCATAACACCAGTTCTTCGGAGAAGCGCGACAGGTGCATCATGATCAGCGAAGCGGCGGATAAAAATTCAATGGCGAAATCACGATCGCTGACGCCATCCAGAGAATTATTGCAGGGACGTTCGAAACCCAGTAGTTCGGCCGCATATTCACGATCAATGGGATAGGTCGTGCCGGCAAGCGCTGCGGAACCCAGCGGCATGATATTGACCCGCGTACGGCAATCCTGCAGTCGTCCATGATTTCTTTCCAGCATTTCAAACCAGGCCATCATGTGATGCCCGAAGGTAATCGGTTGCGCTACCTGGAGGTGCGTAAACCCCGGCAGAATGGTATCCGCCTCCTGTTCGGCCACGCTTAACAGGCCGGTTTGCAGGCGACGAATTTCATTACTGATCAGGTCGATCTGTTCACGCAGCCAGAGGCGAATATCCGTAGCGACCTGGTCGTTTCTTGAACGTCCTGTATGCAGTTTTTTTCCTGCGATGCCAATCTTGTCAGTCAGTCGGGCTTCAATATTCATGTGAATATCTTCCCGTTTTAGCGACCATTTGAATTGTCCGTTCTCGATTTCGTCTTGTATTTCATCCAGCCCTTGCAGAATGTCTGTTACTTCCTTGTCGCTGAGCAAACCGACTTTGTTAAGCATTTGCGCATGCGCCCTGGAGCCTTCGATATCGTGTTTGTAAAGACGTTTGTCAAAGTCAATTGACGCGGTAAACGCTTCGACAAACGCATCCGTTGATTCACTGAAGCGGCCGCCCCAGAGTTTGTCAGCTGGCTTGTCCTTCTGATCTTGTAATGTTGCGGGATTGGAATTTTTTTTGTTATCAGGCATGTTATTCAGTTTCCAGAAAGTAATAATTTCATACAATGTGATCAACGCTACAAAAAACAGCGAAGAAAATAATAGATAATAAAAATAAAGATATGCGTAATATTGCGTAATATGTAAAAACTATAAAAATAAAATCGCTTCGGGATTATAGCGAAGCATACAGTATTAACACTGTTATTTTTGCTTTTGTTAAAAGAGTAAAAATATCATATTAAAT
>JANTHA010000032.1 GCA_024762625.1 Thiotrichaceae bacterium | reverse complement strand
TTGACAGAAAAGTGCCTCGTAGCCATGCATAGATGCTAACAAGGAAGTCAGTCTTGATAGGCTACGAAATTTACTGATAAAGTTAACGGGACAGCAGTGGCAGAAAAATATTTTTTTGCAAAGCGAAGACGTTTTTGTTGGCGCGTTTTATTATCCCACGCATTTCTTAGCTCGCGCATATTTTAGCTGGCGCATTGTTTGCTAATGCGGTTAAGATTGGATTCATGAACGCCGACCAGATTATTTTGTTTGTTTTGCTGCTGTTTGTTTTCGGCATGCTGATCTGGGGCAGGGTGCGCTATGATCTGGTTGCGTTTAGCGCCTTGATAGCCGCCGTCATACTGGGTGTGGTGCCGGAACGCCATGCTTTTGATGGCTTTGGGCATCACGCCACCATTATCATTGCACTGGTGCTGATTCTCAGCAAGGCGCTGTCCAGATCAGGCGCAATTGAGCTGATAGCAAAGAGGCTGATTGTCTCTGGGCGCAAACTATCCGCACATATCGCCATTATGTCAGGCGTCTCCGCGATTCTTTCTGCAGTTATGAATAATGTCGCAGCGCTAGCCTTATTGATGCCGATTGATTTACAAGCCGCCGCCAAGGCAAAACGCAATCCGGCGCTGACGCTGATGCCGCTGTCTTTCGCCTCCATTCTTGGCGGATTGATCACGCTGATCGGTACGCCGCCCAATATAATTATTTCCAGTTATCGCAAGGATGCGCTGGGCGAGCCCTTTGGCATGTTTGATTTCAGTCCGGTGGGTCTGGTTGTGACCGTTGTGGGCGTGCTGTTTATCGCCATGATTGGCTGGCGTTTGATTCCGGTAAAGGATCGTAAATACGACGCTTCCAAAGGCTTGTTTGATGTGAATAACTATATAGCTGAATTACGCGTTCCGGAAAATTCTAAAATTATAGGGATGAAAGTCTCGGATCTGGATGAATACGCAGATGATGCTGGTGTGGTTATCATGGGTCTGGTTCGCAAGGGCAGTCATTTGCCGGGTCGCGCGCGACGGGAGAAAATCAGAAAAGGCGACATTCTGGTCATTGAAACCGATGCACATGCAATCGATGAGTTTGTGGGCGCTTTAAAACTCGAGTACATCGGCGCAGACAAATATCAGGGCATCCGCGAGAAAGGACTGTCGCTTATGGAAGTCGCCATCCCGGAAGGCTCCCGCGCCGACGGACGCAGTGAACAGTCGCTGCGCCTACAATATCGTCATGGCGTTATCCTGCTGGGAATTTCCAGACAGGGGAAAAAAGTGCGCGAACGCATCCGCAAACAGACTATCAAGGCGGGCGACGTATTATTGTTGCTTGGGCCGGATGAGTTGCTTTCCAGTGTTGTCCAGTGGCTTGGGGGATTGCCGCTCAGAGAACGCGATTTACAGATAATCCAGCGTAATAAAGCATGGCTTGCAGCAGGGATCTTCGCTACAGCCATTGCAGCGGCGAGTTTTGAAATAGTATCCCTACCCATTGCATTGGCTGTAGCCTGTATTTTGATGCTGACCTTTAAAATCATACCCTTGCATGAGCTCTATGAGTCGGTTGAATGGCCGGTCATTGTGTTGCTGGGCTCCATGATTCCAATTGGGACGGCTCTGGAAACAACTGGCGGCACAACGCTAATCGCGCAGAATATTGTGAGCCTGGCGGAAGGTTATGGGCCAGTTATGGTGCTGACCATTCTGATGATTGTGATCATGACGCTGTCGGATGTATTAAATAATACCGCAACAGCTGTTATTGCAGCGCCTATAGCCATTAATATCGCACAGCAACTGCAGGTCAGCCCTGATCCATTTTTAATGGGAGTTGCGGTGGCGTCATCCTGCGCCTTTCTGACACCTATCGGACATAAAAACAATGCGCTGATATTGGGCCCAGGTTCTTACCGCTTTGGCGATTACTGGCGCATGGGGCTGCCCCTTGAAGTGATCGTTATCGTGGTTTCTTTACCGATGATTTTATGGGTTTGGCCTTTGTAGCGCTGCTATTGCTACTTGTGAGTATATTCATGGTCTCTGTGAATTACCTTGATTATTAGCTACTGTAATAATGAACCACTGCTTTGTGCTTTTGTTTTTTAATAAATACGTTTAATTAATTCTGAAAATATCAACTTGTCAGGTTGTCTTGTACTACACTGTTTCTTAGTATCTGAAGTGTTTTTTAATTCGGGAAGCGTTTATGAGCAGCAACAGGAAAATGAGCCTGACAGTCCAGGTGTTACTTGGCATGGCACTGGGTATCATCGTCGGCCTGGTAATCAACCTGACAGGCTTGATCAATCATTCATTTGTAGATAACTACATCGTCAACGGGCTTTTTCATGTCGTCGGAAAAATGTTTGTGAACGCCCTTAAAATGCTGGTTGTGCCTTTAGTGTTTTTCTCTTTGATTTGCGGTGTTTGCGGCATTGGCGACATACGCATGCTGGGCCGTGTCGGCGGCAAGTCGTTTGCCTTGTATATGTTGACGACGGCTATCGCTATTGCAACCGCGATTTTGATCGCGGTGACCTTTGGCATTGGCAAAGGCATGAATGTCGCGACCGATGCGCAGTTTGCGGGTAAAGAATCGCCTCCGTTGACTCAGGTGCTGATTGATATCATCCCCAGTAACCCGATCAATGCGATGGCAAATGGCGATATGCTGCCCATTATTTTCTTCTCGATTCTAGTTGGCGTTAGCATGTTGATGGTGGGAAGAAAAGCCAGAAGTTTTATCGAAGGCGCTGAAATCGCCAATGAGATCATGATGAAAATGGTCAATATCATCATGGCTGTTGCGCCTTATGCCGTTTTTGCGCTGATAGCCAAGGCGGTTGCGACCCTGGGGATCGACTTGCTCGCATCATTGGCTGGCTATGTCGGGGTGCTGGTAGGGGCGCTGATGTTCCATCTGTTTATTACACTGATGATCATACTCAAGGTTTTTTCCCGGTTAAACCCCATCATGTTTCTTAAAAAAATCAGGAATGTCCAGGTCTTTGCTTTCAGCACCGCCAGTTCCAATGCGACCATCCCCGTTACCATGCGTACGGTGACGCAGCGTTATGGCGTGGATAATTCGGTCGCCTCCTTTACTGTGCCGTTTGGCGCAACCATCAATATGGACGGCACCGCCATCATGCAGGGCGTCGCGACAGTTTTTATCGCCAATGTTTATAATGTGGAGCTTGGCATAGGAGGCTATCTGACGGTCATCCTGATGTCGGTGCTGGCTTCCATCGGCACGGCAGGCGTGCCTGGGGTCGGTTTGATCATGTTATCCATGGTCTTTACCCAGGTGGGCCTACCGGTTGAAGGAATCGGACTTGTTCTTGGCGTGGATCGCTTAATGGACATGATTCGCACTGCGGTTAATGTTTCAGGCGATGCGACGGTTTCCTGCATCGTCGCGAAAAGCGAAAACAAAATGGATCTCGATGTTTATTATGATCCGGAAGCTGGTATGCTGGATGCCGAAGATGCCATCCATATTGATGAAAGCATAGAGAAAGAACTGGCAGAAGTCGTAGAAAAAGTTAAAAGAAGCGAGCAATAATAAATTAAGGAGCAAGCATGAAATACAGAAATCAGTTATCCCGGTTAATTTCCATGGCGCTTATTGCCTCTGCAAGCGGCGTTGTTCTACAGACTGTTCAGGCGGAAACGTTCTCGGAAGCCTTGCAAAATGGCAAGACGAGCATCAACACGCGAACCTTCTATTTTAACCGTAGTTTTGATAAGCCCGGCGCAAAAGATGCGGAAGCGTTCACTGTCGGCGGCATCATGAAATATGAGACTGGAAAAGTCGGCAACCTCAAGGCGGGGTTTGCTTATTACGGCAGTCATAGCCTGTTTAATATTATTGACCGCAGCAAGGGCGGCGGCACCTCCATACTTCAGTCCAACGGCGATGATATTGCATTTCTGGGCGAAGCTTACCTGGATTACGATACCGGGGCCAATCAGGTAAAAATCGGCCGACAGCGCTTGAATGGCCCCCTCATGAATGATCATGATTTACGTATGCTGCCTTCCACTTATGAAGCAGCGGTGTATCGCAATAAAAGCTTTCCCAATACCACGCTGGAAGCGGGTTATGTGGATCGTTATTCCGGTTTTGTATCAAAATTAAGCGGTTTTGATTCCCAGAACGCCAAATGGGGAACCGGCGGGCTGGCCTATGTATACGCCAAGACTAAACTGGCGAATGCAACGATTCGCGGCCAGTATATTGATACGCTGGAAGACGACGGAACCTTCGACAACTACAGTTATCTTGATGGCAAATTGCCGATAGGCATAGGTAAAAATAGTTATCTGAAAGCACAATATGGCGGTACGGGTTATCAGGTTGGCAAGGATTCCAAAATGTACGGATTAAAAGGCGGCACAAGTTTTGGGCCGCTGGATCTCGCCATTGTATACAACAAGATTGAAGATAATCCGTTCAAGGCGGTTGAAGCCGGGCCAATGTACACCGACTGGCAACAGGGCTATGGCAATTACGAACCCAGTGATGCGCTGGGTGTACAGTTGATCTATCACCCGGTTAGTCGAGCCAGCATTAAGCTTGGCTATGTGGATGTCGAATCCGAGAGCGGCGACGCGTTTAATGATGACACCTTCAAGGAATTCAATCTGGACGCCAAATACAAGCTGAGCAAGGCGTCAAAAATTCGCCTGCGTTTCTCCAACAAAGATCAGGACAAGAACTCCAATCGTGAAGATCGCGATGATTTCAGGATCATTTATTATCATAATTTCTAATTGTTATTAGCTTTCGCGTTATCTCGCGTTGATTGTGGATTTGTATTAAAAGATGTCCACGAATTGAGCGAAAAGGCGCGAAAGATTTTTAGTCGGGTTATTTTAACCACGAAGGACACGAAGATCACGAAGAGGCCATCAAATAGAATTGTTCTTGCGTCTTGACAGATTAAGCGCTGTTTATGGACATCTTTAATCCGCTAATATAAAAAGCATAACAATCTTCGTGCACTTCGAGTTTTTCGTGGTTATCATGCATCACCATGTATAAATTCGTACGAAAACTTCTTTTCCTGCTGCCGCCTGAAACGGCGCATCATGTTAGCCTGGGCGCTCTTTCTTTATTTCACAAACTTGGTTTACTCAAGTTTTTTACGCCTGAAAACATGGAAAAACCCGTTGAAGTCATGGGTATAAAATTTCCAAACCGGATAGGTCTGGCGGCGGGGCTGGACAAGAACGGCGAGTACATCGAAGCCTTATCTGCGCTGGGTTTCGGTTTTATTGAGATCGGCACAGTCACGCCGCGACCACAACCGGGCAATCCCGCGCCGCGACTATTTCGCTTGCCTGAAGCCGGCGCGATCATCAACCGCATGGGTTTTAATAACAAGGGCATCGACTATCTGATTGAGCAGGTGGATGCGGCCAGAGAGAATGGCTTTGATGGCATTATCGGCATCAATATCGGCAAGAATTTCGATACTGCAGTGGAAGACGCCACGGCGGACTATCTTGAAGGCTTGCGCAAGGCCTATCCTTACGCCTCTTATATTACGATCAATATTTCATCGCCGAACACCCCTGGTCTGCGCGACCTTCAATATGGCAAAGAGCTTAACAAACTGCTGGCTGCTTTAAAGGCGGAGCAGATGAGACTGGTAAGCGACTATCGCGTCTACAAACCGATCGCGATCAAGGTTGCGCCCGATCTCACAGACGAGGAAATAAAGGGTATTGCTGAAGCTGTACTGGATAACCAGATGGATGCGCTGATCGCAACCAATACCACGCTGTCGCGCGAGGCGGTCAAGGGAATGGCGCATGGCGATGAAGCAGGTGGCTTGAGCGGCGCGCCCGTGAGAGACATGTCAACCAAGACGATCGCCAGCTTTCACGCTATTCTGCAAGACCGTATTCCGATCATCGGCGTTGGCGGTATTTCATCTGCTAGCGATGCGCGCGCCAAGCTGGAGGCTGGCGCTTCCCTGTTGCAGGTTTATACCGGGCTGATTTATCAGGGACCTGGACTGGTTAAGGAACTGCTCAGACTGTGAGTTTTCCCTGTGCTGAAATGAGAAAAAATGATTCCTTGCAAAAGCGTTGTTTTCCGCCTGTGCTGGGTAAACGCCCAAGAACGCTGATTCTGGGCTCCATGCCGGGAGAAAAGTCGCTACGGGAACAACAGTATTATGCGCACCCGCAAAATGCGTTCTGGTTTATCATGCAGGAATTATTGAATATGCCGCCGGACAGTTGTTATCAGGAAAAGCTGGCTATCATGACGCAATGCGGCATCGCATTATGGGATGTGCTTCAGTCGTGTCAGCGCGAAGGCAGCCTGGATTCTTCCATCAAAAACAAGAGTATCCGGATCAATGATTTTGCAGCCTTGCTGAAACGCCACGCCACGATTGAACTGATTGCATTTAATGGCGCAAAAGCCGAACAGGAATTCAAACGGCGCGTCGCCCCAACGCTGTCTGAAAAAGCGCAAAACATAAGCAGGGTGCGTTTACCTTCCACCAGTCCCGCCATGGCGAGCCTGAATAAACAACAAAAATTGGCGATCTGGAAAGACGCATTGAAATTCACTTGACCTGATACAGTAAAACGCTATTTTGTGCTTATGGCCTTAATAATGAGTGCTATGATTAAAACCGATATTTCTTATGATTTAAGGATAGCATCATGAGCAGGTTGATCCAGTTTATAATGAGTGTTTCCGTCAGTTTAGCGCTTTCCATCGCGTTATGTTCGGCGCAAGCCAGCGACATACAGATAAAAACCATCCATTTCGATCAGGGGCAGGCTGGCGCATTGCCGCAGGACTGGATTGCTGGCGCGACCGGCCGTGGTTCGCCTCACTGGGAGCTGGTAGAGGATCAAACCGCGCCCAGCAAGCCTTTAGCGCTAAAACAGTCCGGCGCTGGCGCTTTTCCCTGGTGTATTTATCGTGGCGCGCGTTTCGGCGACGGCTTTGTCGAGGTAAAATTCAAGCCGCTTTCGGGAAAGGTAGATCAGGCGGCGGGGCTAATCTGGCGTGGCAAAGACGCCAATAACTACTATGTCGCCAGAGCCAATGCGCTGGAGAATAATGTCTCCCTTTATTATGTTAAAAACGGTAGACGCAAAACCATCCAGTACCGCGACGTTCCGGATGACTTGCCGGTTAAAAACAATGTGTGGCAGAGTCTGCGGGTCGATTTTAAGGGCGCGCATATTATTGTCAGATTTCAGGGGCATAAGATGATTGAACTTGACGATGCGCATATCAGCGGGCCGGGCGCGGTGGGCGTCTGGACCAAGGCGGACAGCGTGACGGAGTTTGACGACTTCAGCTTCGGCTCCAGCGAAACAGGATCACAACAGAATGGCAAGTCATAAAATGGAAAGGCTAAAACAAACGGTTAAATTTTTTCTGACCTGTGCGATAAGCGTTTGCATGGTGCTGTTTGGTTTTTTGGCAAGCGCAGACAACGCGCCGGAAGTGGTCGTATATACGTCGGTGGATGATGTCTTTGCGCGTCCGCTTGCAAAGCAGTTTGAAAAGCAAAGCGGCGTCAGGGTCAGGCTGGTAAGCGATACCGAAGAAACCAAAAGCACCGGTCTGTTGAACCGCTTGATTGCGGAAAAAAAGCGCCCCAGAGCGGATGTTTTCTGGAGCGGGGATCCAGTTCGCGCAGCCGTTTTGAAGGACAAGGGCGTGGCTGCCCCCTATCATTCTCCCGCTGCAAAAGGCCTGCCGGTGCGTTTTAGCGATGCGAATGGATACTGGACAGGCTTCTCGGCGCGCGCCAGAATTATTCTTTTTAATAAAAATGAAGTTACTGAACAACAACGGCCTGCGTCGATCATGGATTTACTCAATCCGTCATTCAGCGGAAAGGTCTGTATGGCTAACCCATTGTTTGGCACCACCTCCATGCAAGCAGCAGCATTATTTGAATTACTGGGGGATGAAAAGGCGAAACAGTTTTTTACCAGGCTTAAAAAGAATAAATTGCAATTGCTTTCCTCCAATGGCGAAGTGCGCAGGCGCGTATCTTCTGGCGCGTGCGCCTATGGCGTGACCGATACCGATGACGCTTATACAGCGTTGCGCGATGGCAAACCGGTTGGCATGGTTTTCCCGGATAACGACCCTGCCAAATCCGGCATCGAAGGGCTGGGCGTGCTGATTGTTCCCAATGCGGCCGTATTGATCGCTCAAGCGCCGCATCCTGATAACGCCAGAAAATTTATCGACTTTTTGTTGTCCCCGGAAAGCGAAGCAATGCTCGCCAGGGGCGAGGCGGCGCAGATACCGCTCAGGCCTGGTCTGGCTGGTCCGGAAATATTTCCTGCGCTGAATAAATTGCATCCAATGCGGGTGGACTACAGTCAGCTTGCAGAAAAGCTGCAAACCCTTTCCAGAGGGTTTCTGAAAGACTGGGTGGCAGACTTTTAGCTTTGGAGTTCGCAGACTGGCTATTTAGCGGCGATTTTAACGCCGCAATTGTGAGAAGTTTGCTGGTAGCCATATCAGTGCTGTTGTTCGCCATCGCAATTGGTTTACCGATGGGTACAGCGACCGCGATTTATGCTTTCAGGGGAAGACGTCTGTTTCTAGCCTTGCTGGCCTTGCCGCTCATGGTTCCGTCTTTTCTATGGGCGATTGGCCTTTCGCAGATCCTGGATTTAGCGCATATCACGCTTGATAATAAAGTATTGCGGGGTCTGGCTCCGGTTTATGTCTTTGCGGCCTTTGCGACGCCGCTTGCGGTGTTTGCTGCATTTCTGGCGACTAAAAGCCTGTCAGGAACCCAGATTGACGCTTATCGTCTTGCCGGTTCTGATGGCTGGGTGTTTGCGCGCTTGATGAAGCGTGCATTGCCGATCACTTTTCTGACAACGCTGCTGGCGGCAATTATGACGCTTTCCGATCCGGGGCCAGGACAGATTTTTGGTTTTTCCGGGGCCGCCAGCGAGATTCTGGTGAGCTTTTCAGCGTTGTATGATTTTGATCTGGCGAGGCGTCAAAGTCTGATTCTGGCGCTGGTGGCGATTGTTGTCAGTCTGCCATTTATTGTCTGGTATGGGCCGCGCCTGTCTAGCGCGCTATTGGCGAAAGAAACAACGGCAAGCAGATTGGCGCACAACAAAAAGGTTCGTCGTTTTGCTCCAATGGTTTATATCTTGATGCTGTTGTTTCTATTGGGCATGCCCTTTTTGGGCCTGATCAAACCTGTGCTGCATGGTTTTGCTCTGGATTATGCTTTTCATGAATTGATTCGCACCGTCGCCAATACCTTGTTTTATGCCTTGAGCGCGGGTTTTATCGGAACCTTGATTGCCATTGGCGTGGTGATGTTGTTCGCAGGTAAAAAAAGAGCGATTCTGATTATAACTCTGGCTTTGCTGATCATGGTTGTTCCCAGCTCATTTCTGGCGGTTAGCATCATTCAATTGGGTAGTTCATTATCCGCAAGCTGGGACTGGCTATTCCGCAGCCGTTTGATTGTTGGCCTGGCGCTGGGGATTCATTTTAGTCCGGTAGCAATACTGCTGGTGCTGAAACGCTATTCCGCAGTTTCAGATTCATGGTTTGATGCAGCCAGAATTTCTGGCGTGTCCATGATTGTTTTCTATTGGCGGATTATTGCGCCCTTTTTAGCGCCTGCACTGGCCCTGTCTGTGCTGATCATTTCCTTACTGGCTTCCTCTGAGATCGGAACGGTTTTGTTATTGAGACCTCCCGGAGAAGATTCCTTTCCACTCAGCATTTTTACAGTGATGGCGAATGCATCGGAATCGCTGGTTTCCACGCTTTGTCTGCTTTATATCGGCCTATCCGCTATACTACTTATCCTGTTCTGGCATGTGTTAGTGAGGAAGTCAGCATGAGTTTGAAACAAATTGTGCTGCAAAAAGTTGATAAACGCTTCGGCGATGTCATGGCGTTGCAACAACTTTCTTTTAGAGTCGGGTCAGGCCGCCACCTTGCAATTATTGGTTCATCCGGTTGCGGCAAATCAACTTTGCTCAGGCTGATTGCGGGTCTTGACCGACCGGATAAGGGTGAAATACTGATCAATGACGAGCTGGTTTCTGTGGCGGGGAAAATAATCCGGGCGCCTCATCAAAGGGGAGTAGGGCTGGTGTTTCAGGATTTGGCGCTTTGGCCAAACCTGAGCGTTTTTGAAAATGTGGCCTTAGTGTTGGCGGCGAAAAATATCGCCCGATCAGAGCTACGCACAAGGGTGAATGAGGCATTGCAACTTTGCGGCGTCGCAGCGCTTCGCAATCGTAAGCCTTCCGAAATTTCCGGCGGCCAGCAACAAAGGCTGGCGCTTGCCAGGGCGATAGTCTCAAGGCCGGATTTTTTGCTGCTTGATGAGCCGTTTTCCGGACTGGATCTGATTACCAAACAGGATTTGATTAAACAGATTACAAACCTGGCGCAACAGCAAGGCATTACCCTGGTTCTGGTTACGCATGACCCGTTTGAGGCAGCCGAATTGGCGCAGGATTTGATTATACTTGAGCAGGGCGGGATAGTGGAGTCAGGCACATTTGATGCACTGTTGAAACACTCTGCAACACCAATTATGCAACAGTTCAGGCGGCATATTCGAGACGTACGAGGCGTATGAGACGTACGAGACGTACGAGACGTAGCCAGGTGAGCGGATTATCAAGCCTGACTATCTTACAATCAGCACCGAACAGGGTGCGCGGTCGCTGATGCCGGAGGCGAATGAACCAAGCAGAAACTGGCTGTTTCGCGAAAGCTTGGGTCGGCAACCCAGGCATACCAGATCAGGCTGGTAGTTTTCGATCTCCCTGAGTACTTCATTGACGCGTTTACCCTGATCCAGATGAATGCTGACCTTAACGGTAATCATCTCTTTGGCGAGTTTCTCCAGTTGCTGCATCATGTCCTGTTTGAGTTTGTCCTGTGCATCATCCGGGAAATAGCTCGCAACCAGCGGCATGCCATAGTCAGGCATCACCGTCATCAGGCGGATTTCAGCGCGGTATTTTTCAGCCAGATCGTTGGCGGTCTGGCACAGCGTCCGGGTGACGTCTTCGGTGGATAAATCTACCGGAACCAGTATTTTGTCAAACATTCTGTACCTCCCTGTGAATCCGTTGTTTTTGACTGAGCCAGACCAGTCCAAACAGCAGTATGGCAAGCAGGTAAAACCACTGTTTGGCGGGGCGTTCGTTTTCGATCTGTACGCTGGCGATTTCCCAGTCGAAATCCAGCTTCTGTTTTTCGGCGACGCCGCCAAACACCAGATTGTCGATAATCAGCTTGCCGTTTTCTTCGCGTAACTCCAGCCCCGCCGCTTTTTGCAGACGTTCCTTGCCAGACGCCTTGTCGCCCACGGGCAGCATTACGATTTTATCAACTGGTCTGCCTTCCAGCGTTTCTCCTTTGACTTGAACGCGAATTTGCGCCTTGTCGGGTAACTGTTCTGCGACTTCATAAATTTTTGTCGGTTCGACGGTTTTAAGCGGGGGATAGAGCCTATCCATGAAAAAGCCGGGGCGGAACAATATGAAGGTGATTAGCAATAATACGAGTGTTTCCCACCATTTGTTTCTGGTCAGGAACCAGCCCTGTGTGGCGGCGGCGAACAACATCATGGCGGCCACTGCGGAAACCACGACGATAAGCAGATGAAACGGATTTTTGATGCCGATCATGAGTAGTTCTGTATTAAAAATAAACATGAAAGGCAGGATGCCGGTGCGAATGTCATACATGAAGCCTTGAATGCCGGTCTTGATTGGGTCGCCTCCCGAAATAGCCGCAGCGGCGTAAGCGGCGAGACCGACCGGCGGCGTATCATCTGCAAGTATGCCGAAATAGAACACAAACAGATGCACCGCGATCAATGGCACAATCAGTCCGGATTGTGCTCCCAGTGTGACTATCACCGGCGCCATCAATGAAGAAACCACGATGTAATTGGCGGTGGTGGGCAATCCCATGCCCAGTAACAGGCTGATGCCGGCGGTTAACAAAAGCATGATGATCAAATTACCGCCGGAAATAAATTCAACCAGATCGGCCATCACCAGACCAATGCCGGTCAGCGTCACCGTGCCGATGATGATGCCCGCTGCGGCGGTTGCGATGCCGATGCCGATCATGTTGCGCGCGCCTGCAACCATGCCTTCCTTGAAATCGTCCCAGCCTTCGCTCCAGCGTTTCATTGCATCTGATTCGCCGCGCATCACCGCTTTCAGATATTTGTGGGTGAACAAAACAAACATCATGCCAAGCGATGCCCAGTAGGCTGATAGCGCTGGTGAAAGGCGTTCGACAGTGAGGCACCAGATCAGCACCACCACTGGCAATAGAAAATAGAGACCAGATTTAATCACTGGTCCGGCTTCGGGTATTTCATTAATCTGATCACTACGACCCAGATCAGGATATTTGACGGCAATTCTGACAAGGAAAATATAAACAATGATAAACAGCGCTGCGGCGATCCAGGCGGTTGCAGCGCCTGCTACGCCCTTAAGCCAGCCAAGACCATAGTACATGATCAACGATAGC
>JANTHA010000031.1 GCA_024762625.1 Thiotrichaceae bacterium | reverse complement strand
CGGCTGCCTCCGCTTCAAACATAGGGAACAGGCTGGGTCTGTTTTCCTTGATAAACCAGGTTTGACCGGCTGAATCCGTAATTTTCCAGGCCTGATTAATGCAGCCGCCGGAAATCGCTTTGCTTGTTGCAAAATGGCAATCTGTTTGATGGATGGCATTCAGTTGGTTTTCTACTGTTTTCCAGCGACCGTTCATCCGAGAAACTCTCTTTAATAGTTAAAATATGTTTAAATATTACTCAATAGCGCATATTGCCTAAAAATCAGAATTTAACAAAGTGATTTGCGCAACGATATGTCCAACGATACACATTGACTAATAATAAATAATACGGATAGAAAATACCGGAACAATGAAAATTCTTTTTTCACACCCTTTATTGCACGGGAAAACAACTGCGCAGCAGTCCGGTTTCTCCCGGCCGTGCAGCAGGACCGCTGGGTTTACACTAATCGAAATGATTGTAACTGTGACTATCGCCGCGATTCTGGCGTCAATTGCAGTACCCAGTTTTACCAAAATGATTGAGCGTAATCGAATTTCTACAGGTACAAACGAATTTTTATCGGCCCTGATTCTGGCGCGCAGCGAGGCGGTCAAGCGTGGTGTTTCAGTCGCAATTTGCACTTCGGGTGATCAGACTAATTGCAGCAGTTCAGGGAGTACTGAATTTGCCGATGGATGGATGGTTTTTACCGATTGCGATGGTGATGGTAAACATGCGGCCGGCGCCCCGGCTTGTCCTGATAATGATGGCGATGGTAATCCTGATCAGGAAGTACTAATAAAAGTTCATGGTTCGTTGCCCAGGTTATCCATTGTCTCAGCAACAGCAAACACAAAAGCAATTCGTTATGAGCCTACGGGTAGAAGCACGGCAATGAAAATCGTCATTGGCAAAGATTCAAGCACACCCGCCAAGCAGATTAGCATCAGTCGCACCGGTCGAGTGAGAAGCTGCGATTACAATAGCAGCGGTGGTTGTTAAATAGAGTAAAATGGCGCGTTAAGAAGTGGTCTGGTCGTTGGGTTCTTTTTTGGAGGCGCCCCTCAGTTCTTTTGGCAACACAAATGAAACGTCTTCAACGATGCCTTGATCATCGGGCAGCACATTTGCACCCATGCTTTCCAGTTTTTTAGTTACTTGCCGAACAAGAATTTCTGGCGCAGAAGCACCGGCGGTCACGCCAATTTTCTTTTTACCCTCAAGCCACTGTTCCTGGATATCGTCAGCGCCGTCTATAAGATAGGCGGGTACGTTGCGTTTTTCGGATAGCTCTCGAAGTCGATTTGAATTAGAGCTGTTTGGGGAGCCGACAACCAGAATCATATCGGATTGATTCGCTAGTTTCTTGAGCGCATCTTGACGGTTCTGGGTTGCATAACAGATGTCGTTTTTCTTTGGTCCGGTTATCTTGGGGAAGCGTTTGCGCAGCGCTTCAATTACGATGGCGGTATCATCCATGGAAAGTGTGGTTTGCGTTACAAAGCCAAGTTTTTCAGGGTTGTTAACGTGAAGCATTTCGACTTCCTTCGGAGAATCTACCCGGTAAATATTCCCGCCAAAACTTTTATCGTATTGCCCCATGGTGCCTTCGACTTCGGGGTGACCCTTGTGGCCGATTAAAATGGTTTCCCTACCCTCCTTGCTATATCTGAGCACTTCCATGTGAACCTTGGTGACCAGCGGGCAGGTGGCGTCGAATACTTTCAATTTACGTTTTTTGGCATGTTCCTGAACTTTGCGGGATACGCCATGAGCACTGAAAATAACGGTTTCGCCATCAGGTACTTCGCTCAGGCTCTTGACGAAAACTGCGCCTTTCTTGCGTAAGTTATTGACTACAAATCGGTTGTGTACGACTTCATGGCGGACATAAATGGGAGCGCCCAGTAAGTCGATAGCGCGATTGACAATCTCGATGGCGCGATCCACGCCCGCACAAAACCCCCTGGGGTTCGCAAGTGTTACTTTCATGAATTAATTCCAATGAAACGACAGTGATGAGCTTGAGTGTAACATTTTTTGATTGGTTATTTTATTTGTTCTTGCTTAATCCGTTTTGTATAGTCCGCTCATTGATAATGATTCATACAGGTAAGAACATGAAAATTTTGCTCGTCGGTAGTGGTGGACGCGAACACGCCCTGGCGTGGAAGCTGGCGCAGTCTTCGCAGGTAGATAAGGTTCTGGTTGCTCCGGGTAATGCGGGGACAGAACAGGAAGCCAAGGTGGAAAATATCGCGATTGAGGCGGATGATATTGACGCCTTGCTGGATTATGCGAAGTCCCAGGCGGTGGATTTGACCGTGGTGGGGCCTGAAGCGCCATTGGTTCTGGGTATTGTCGATCGTTTTAATGAGGCGGGTTTAAAATGCTTTGGTCCTACCAAAGGCGCAGCGCAGCTGGAAGGCTCCAAGGCGTTTTCCAAGGATTTCTTTGCTCGTTATCACATACCGACAGCCGCTTATGGAAATTTTACCGATGTTGATGAAGCGACCGCCTATATCAAAGAGCAGGGCGCGCCCATTGTAGTCAAGGCGGATGGTCTGGCGGCCGGAAAAGGTGTGATTATTGCCGAAACCGAAGCCGAGGCAATAGACGCGGTAAAGGACATGCTGGCGGGCAACGCCTTTGGCGAAGCCGGTCATCGCGTGGTAATCGAAGAGTTTTTGCAGGGGGAAGAAGCCAGCATTATTGTAATAGCCGATGGCGAACATTATTTGCCGATGGCGACTTCCCAGGATCACAAGGCGCGTGATAATGGCGATAAAGGGCCAAATACCGGTGGGATGGGCGCTTATTCTCCCGCTCCTGTGGTGACGGAGAAAATCAGTCAAAAAATCATGCGTCAGGTGATTGAGCCAACCATCAAGGGAATGAAGCGAGAAGGCCATTCCTTTACCGGTTTTTTGTATGCTGGCGTGATGATTGATGATCAGGGCGATGTTAAGGTGCTTGAATATAATGTGCGCTTCGGCGATCCTGAAACTCAGCCTGTCATGATGCGTTTAAAATCAGATCTGGCGGAGCTATTGCTGGCAGCGCTTGATGGACGGCTGAATCAGCAATCTATTGAATGGGATAAACGTGCGGCCTTAGGCGTGGTGCTGGCGGCGGGCGGTTATCCTGAAGCGTATGAAAAAGGCGATGTAATTCTTGGGTTGGATAATCCTTCCTGCCATGAAAATTGCAAAGTGTTCCATGCGGGTACAGCGAGAAACGCGCAGGGCGATATTGTGACCAATGGTGGTCGCGTTTTGTGTGTGGTCGGCCTTGGTCAGTCGGTGAGCGAGGCGCAGAGTGTCGCCTATGCGTGCGCTCATCATGTTAAGTGGAATAATGTTTATTATCGGGATGATATTGGCTATCGTGCAATCGCTCGTGAAATTGACAGCTGATGCACAGATTCCGGGATGCCCTTTTGAAATTTCGGTCATTAAAATCGAATGAATAATTTGCATCCGGGCAGTTTTTGAACTACGTATATAGTTTATGAAGCATTTTTATTTTAATGTGCGTCATATTTATGCGCTTTTACATTTGCTAAAAGTCTTTTGTAACAAATAAATAAATGGATGGAAGGAATTAAATCATATGAATACAGTAAATCAAACGGCAAAAAAATTATCAGGTCTGGCGCTGGCATCCGCTGCGGCGACACTGTTATTAGCGGGTTGTGGCGGCAATACGGAAAGTAAAACAAGTTCTGAAAAGGCGGCCCCGGCAATGGATGCCCAGCAAGCTAAAGAAGCCAAGGTAAAGTGTTCTGGCATTAACGCCTGTAAAGGACAATCCGCCTGTGCGACCGCGACCAGCGCCTGTAGCGGACAAAATAGCTGTAAAGGAAAAGGCTGGATATATGTGCCTTCAAAAGAAGAATGTGATTCTAAAGGAGGAAAGGTTATTTAATAGCGGGTACGCGCTAAGCTTGTCGTTTTTATCAACAGTTTTTTTCTTCTGGGCGTTTTATATTTTTGCGACTGTTTTGTGAAACCTGCATCTGGTCAGCTTGTTGATGCGTAAGATACTGTTATCCTGAGTGTGTTATCCCGAATATCAAATCAAATACACCTGGATTATTTTTCAACCAAAAGGAGAAGGCATGAACACAGCAAAAAAATTAACCGGCGTGACATTGGCATCCGCGGCTGCGACGTTATTACTGGCGGGTTGTTCGGGTTATGGCGGTAGTGCAAGCAATGCATCGAGCATGGATAATGCTGCAAAATCAGCAACAGTGCATTGCAGCGGTATTAATTCCTGTAAAGGCAAATCCGCCTGCGCCACGGCAACCAGCGCTTGTAAAGGGCAAAATAGTTGTAAAGGCAAAGGCTGGATATCAACGACGAAAGAAGAATGCGATGCGAAAGGCGGCAAAGTGACCGGCTAACTGGCTTTGTGTTAAGTATAATAAACCCGGTATGGTTAAGCTGTGCCGGGTTTTTTGATATTTTTGATTAGATAAAATTTAGATCAGATTAGATTATATAAATAAGCAGCGGAAATTTACCATGTTGATTCCACCATTGGGTTTTGGGCTGGGTTTGCGCAAGGAGCATTATCAGGCTGTGCTGGATACTGCGCCGAATGTTGACTGGTTTGAAGTATTGACTGAGAATTATCTTGTTCCCGGCGGTAAGCCCTTGTACTACCTTGATCAAGTCGCTGAACGCTACCCGCTTGTCATGCATGGCGTGTCATTATCTATTGGCGGAAATGATCCGCTGGATTTTGATTATTTGCGCCAGGTCAAGGCGCTTTCGAAACGCACGCAGGCGCACTGGATTTCAGATCATCTATGCTGGACGGGATTTGATGGCGTTAATGCCCATGACTTGTTGCCTTTGCCTTACACGGAAGAAACGATAAAGCATGTGGCAAAGCGCATCAGGCAGGTTCAGGAATATCTGGAACGCCCGTTTCTGATTGAGAATGTATCCAGTTATATCACCTACAAGCAATCCGAAATGACCGAGTGGGATTTTTTAAGCGCCATTGCAGAAGAAGCGGACTGTCTGATTTTACTGGATATCAACAATATCTACGTGAGCGCCTTTAATCATGAGTTTGATCCGCTGGAATATCTGGATGGCGTACCGGTTGAACGAATCCAGCAGCACCATATTGCGGGCCATAGTCAATTCCCTGAATTTATCATAGATACCCATGATCATGAGGTGGTTGAACCCGTCTGGGATCTCTATGCCGAGGCGGTTAAACGCTATGGCCTGGTGTCCACCATGATTGAACGTGATGATAATATTCCCGAGTTGCCGGAATTGCTGGATGAGTTGCAGATCGCCAGGACTATCTATGCAAATCAATTGGCGGGGAAGCAGCTGGCAGGATGAAAAAGCTGGAACCGCTCCAAAAAGACCTGTTTTCCTGGTTGCTTCATGAAGATGATGTAATTAAATCCCAGGTGGTTGCTAGTGAGCATGCAAATATTAATGACAGGTTAAAGATTTATTCCAACGCCTACCGTTTTCGTCTGATTGATGCGCTTTCGGATACCTTTCCGAGCGTACATACCCTGATGGGCGATGAGGCTTTCTATGAAATGAGTCTGGCCTATATTGATGCGCATCCTTCCGGGCATTTTTCGTTACGTTATTTTGGCGACCAACTCAGCGACTTTTTGCAGGAATACGCGAATGATGCGCCGGTGCTGGCGGAAATGGCGAGTTTTGAATGGATGCTGCGCCATTCGTTCGACTCAGCTGATATCGAAGCTGTATCCATGCAAGCCTTGCAGGAAATTCCGCCGGAAAGCTGGGGCGAGGTGCGGTTTCGGTTTCATCCTTCCGTCACGCGCATGAATCTTGACTGGAATACGCCACAGCTCTGGGCGGCGATTGACGAGGAAGCGGATCCTATTGCGCCGCTGCAACAGGATCAGCCCATCCCCTGGGTATTGTCGCGCAAGCAATTGCTTACCTATTATCGTTCGCTTGATGTGGACGAAGCCTGGGCGCTGGATCAGGCGCTTGAGGGGATTCCATTTGCAGAGCTATGCGAAGGGGTTTGCGAATGGATCGACGAGCAACATGCGCCTGCAAGGGTTGCCGGGTTTGTGGCGCAATGGATTGATGATGAGCAGATCGTCGGGATTGATGCGTCGGGTGCGGGCTTGTCGGCTTTATAATCCTCATTAGCTTTTTTTGGCGCGTAGATGACTTATTAATATAAACAGTCCAATTAAAACGGCGCCCGTTACGCCATATAAATGTGCATCAACCGCCACGGGCGCGCCGATCAGTTCTGCGCTGGATTGATTGCCTCCGTGAATTAAGTCCCAGGCGATTTTAATCGGAATGAGGGCCAGCAATGAAACACCGGTTACTAAATCCCGATTAAGAATGGCGAAAAAACCACCCACCATATAGAGTCCATACAGCGCGCCAGAGATGCCTGCGTACCACATCAGCGACGGACTTAAAAAATAAATGCCCAAGCCGACGCATAGGCACAGAAAAAACAGGCTGATAAGGAATTTTCCGGAACTAATGTAGTCGAAGAAGAGGAAGCCGAAAATCCATAAGCCGCCAAGATTAAGCGCCAGATGTGGATAATTGGTATGCACCAGGTTGCCGCTAAACAAGCGCCACCATTGTCCCTGATTGATCATGTCCCGCTTGAAAACCAGTGCATCCTGAAAAAACTGCAGTATGATCAGTATCAGCGTAAGCGCAAATAGGGTTTTAATCAGAGGTTTTCGAATAAAGGTCATGTGGGATTGAGTGCGACTTTGTGGCAAAATATGTGGCAGAATAGAGAAACAAATCGAATTAATAAAGGGTTAAATAGAA
Source organism: Thiotrichaceae bacterium (assembly GCA_024762625.1). Lineage (GTDB taxonomy): Bacteria > Pseudomonadota > Gammaproteobacteria > Thiotrichales > Thiotrichaceae > Cocleimonas. Next base: position 6,052 of record JANTHA010000031.1, on the reverse strand, counting down.
TGAGTGATAGTGTAAGGGCGATGCCACGGCAAATGAATCCCGTAATCAATAGGAAATCGCCATCATTTTTAGTTTCTCAACAGGGTTTTACCCTGCTTGAGGTCATGGTGGTTGTGGTGATCATTGCGATTATGGCGGCTGCAGTCGTGCCAGCAGTGCTTGATAATATTGATAAAAGTAAAATAAGTCGTGTTGGAACCGATCTAAAAAGTATAGAAACAGCGTTGAATCTTTATAAACTGGACAATTTCAATTATCCGAGTACCGATCAGGGGCTGGAGGCTCTGGTTTCAAAGCCTTCCGGTGAGCCAGCTGCCGAAGGCTGGACAAAGCCCTATCTAAAAAAACTGCCCATTGATCCATGGAATAAACCGTATAAATATTTAAGTCCGGGTACCCATGGCGACTTTGATATCTATTCTACTGGCCCCGATGGGCGTCAAAGCGATGATGATATTGGCAACTGGGATCAGCAGAACTAAGTGATGCCGGTGTTTCCAGAATCTAGTTATACGCAGTGAGAACACGAATCAGGCGGCTCAGGTTTTCAGGCTTTACCTTGATTGAAGTGATGGTGGTGGTGGTGATCGTATCCATCCTCGCCGGAGCGGTTGTGATGTCTATCCCGCGTGACATCAATGACCAGTTCAAGGAACAGGCGGATCGCTTTGAAGTTCTGCTCAGAATGGCTCAGGATGAAGCAATTTTACAGTCTCGTGAATTGGCGCTTGGTTTTACTGACTCTGGGTATGCATTTTTTCAGCTGGATAATAACGCCTGGCTGGCCAAAACCGATGGTCCATTCAAACCGCGCGCCTTGCCCGCTAGTCTGGAGGCGAAACTGTATCTGGAAGGAGTCCCCGTGATTCTTGATAGCAAGATTAAGCCCCAGGTTTTTATTTATTCCAGCGGTGAAGTAACTCCTTTTGTCTATCAGCTTTCGTTGCCGAGTAGGGGCAAGGGCATCAAGCTGGATGTCAATCCGATTGGAGAAATCAAGCGGGAGATGCTGGATGAATAGTTTTAATAAGCAGGTGGATATAAACCAGCGACCCAGGCAGGTGGCCGGGTTTCCACATCTGTTCTGCAAGAGAGCTGGATTTACCCTGATTGAAGTAATGATCGCCTTGTTTATTATCGCTGTTGCGCTTGGCGGCGCCATCAAGGCAATGGGGAATGCCGCGAATACATCAGCGGCCCTGGCGGATAAAACGTTTGCGCAGTGGGTTGGCTTAAATCAGTTCGCCAAATTAAAGTTAAGCGGTGAGTGGCCCCGGCCCGGAGAGCAAAAAGGCGAAGATGAGATGGCGCATCGCGAATGGCGCTGGGTGCGAAAAATTACAACAACAGAAGATAAAAATGTGAATCGGGTTGAAATTTTTGTTTCCGACAAGGCCGCTCAGAATGGCGAAGGTTATGCGGCGAAAATTGTTGGTTTTCTGGCGAAGCCGCCAGGCGTTCGTTGAGACTGGTTAAATGACAAAGTTTGCTAGTCCTCATCAAGGATTTACCCAGCTGCCCATGCGTGCGGCTGGGTTTACCAAGCCGTCCTGCAGGGCAGCTGGGTTTACCCTGCTGGAAGTACTGGTGGCGATGGTGATTTTTTCCATCATGTCCCTGATGGCGTATGAAGGACTGTCCAGCATGCTGAAAAGCAACGAAACCATTGGTGCCTATGAACATGATTTGAAAAATTTGCAACGCGCCATGATATTTATTGAGCGTGATTTCCGTCAGTTGGCGCCACGTCCTCGTCGCTTTGGTTTTTCTAAAGAAGAATTGTCGCCTGCCTTGACGGCGGGTCTTGATGCTCAAGGGCTTGTTGAATTTACCCGCTCGGGTAATCCTAATCCGGCCAATAAGTCAAGAAGCGCCCTGCAACGCGTGCAGTATGATTTTGCTGACAATAAGCTGGTTCGTAAAAGCTGGAATCTGGTTGATCATCTGGATAGCGATGAGCCGCTTGTCATGCCTTTGCTTTCTGATTTGGATTCGGTCGAATTGCGTTTTATGAATCAGAATAATCAATGGCGGGAAAATTGGGGAGCTGACGGCCAGTTATCCGTATTGCCTAAAGCAATCGAACTGGTTTTTGTGCACAAGCATTGGGGGCAAATAAAGCGGGTATTTCCATTCTAATAAAAATAATAATGGTTGTTGCATGGCTTTGATATATCCATTGGTGGATTGCGGTTTGAGCGCCCTGTGTCAATATTGAATAATTTTAGAGCAAAGGTTCAAATGGGCGGTTTAACGGTTGTGTTTTTACTGGAATTTAGCAGACTAAAAAGTTATAGTTTGTGATCGCTAGGAATGTTTATTGGTAAGTTTGGGTTAAAAAACCAGCTATCAATCAATTGTCTCTCATATATCGGGTGGTACTCACGATACGTCATGCATAACGTTATGCGGACTATTGCAATCAAGATGTAATAGGCGTTATGTAATTTGTTGCTATGTTCAAGAATATTGGACATTAGAACGCTAGAGCAAAGACAGCAAAGACGTTGAAGGAGCCGGTGAAGATCAAAGAATCAGGAATTATTAAAAAATGCTTATGCTTAAATTGGTTAAGAATAGTCCTCTAAAATTGTCTGTCGTTTCGCTTTGTTTTATTTTCTCTATGATGCTTGTTGCTGTGGCCAGCGCAGCTGAAATTATTACGGTGGGTAGAACATTGTCTAGCTCCCAAACCGTGTTGGGAAGCACCGTGATTCCTTATAAGGAAGTCACCATTACTGCGAAAATGCCCGGTGAGATAGTATTTCTCGGCGGCGAGGTTGGCGCAAGGTTTAAAAAAGGCGATGTGTTGGCTAAGGTAGATGATTCCACTCTGATCGCCAAACGCAATACCTTGTGGGCGCAAATCACCTCGGCGCAGGCCGCCTTGCAAAATTCTCAGGCGCAATACCATCGGGAGCTTGTGTCGCCGCGTAGCAAAGATATTTCCATGATGCCGGGTATGGGTCTGCCTTCCATGTTTGATATGTTTGCCACCCGTCCTATGTATGACATGGTGGGTGATTACGATAAGGAATATAATCGCTATTCTGATCTGGTGAATAGCGCGACAGGCGTGTCACAGGCCGAGAGCCAGGTCAGAATGGCCTGGTCACAGCTGAATGAGTTAAATACCAAAATCAAGGATACGGTATCAGTTGCTCCATTTGACGGAATCATCATGTCCAAAATGGTTGAAGTTGGCGATGCGGTACAGCCTGGTCAGCCCCTGATGAAATATGGCTTTGTTAAATATCTGCGGCTGAAAGCCGATGTGCCGTCTGTTTTGGTGCCTAGTCTCAAAAAAGGTATGGAAGTGAAAGCCAGGGTTGGTCAGGATATTACGACTGCGCGTGTTTCCCAGATCTATCCTGTCGCCGACCCCTCTCGTCATACAGTTGTTGTCAAGTTTGATTTGAAGGTGGGCTATCAGGCCAATCCCGGAATGTATGCCGAGGTTTTTTTGCCTGATACGACGCCAGGCGGCAATTCGGTTGTGACGATCCCCCGGACCGCTTTAATCAAGGGGCGTAGTTTACCGACCGTTCTGGTAGTTGATGATGAGAAAAAAACATCGTCATTAAGATTGGTCAGGCTGGGGGCTGTTCAGGCTGATGGTAAAAGCGTTGCGGTCGTGTCCGGTTTAAAAGCCGGTGAACGGATTGTTGATAATCCTCCTGTGGGTGTAGTTTCTGGATGGTATCCAGGTTCTGAATAATTAAATGGTAAATATACTGTTTTATTCAAAATTTTAAGAGACTCTCCTTATGACTGATCAACAAAATCCAAAAGATAATCAAAAACATAATCTTGGCGTTGCAGGCGGTATGGCCAAGATGTTTATCACATCGCCGCTAGCCTTGCTGTTATTGTTGGCTTTTCTCGCCGTAGGCATTCTGGGGATGGCGAAAACCCCCAGGCAGGAAGACCCGCAAATTTCAGTGCCGATGGTGGATATTTTTGTTAATTATCCAGGAGCCTCTGCTACAGAGGTCGAGAGTCAGGTTGCACGCCCGCTCGAAGGGATTATGTCCGAAATTACGGGCGTTAAACATGTCTATTCCATGTCAGGTCGTGGTCAGGCAATGGTTACAGTGCAATTCAAGGTGGGTGAAAACTTTGAAAAGTCGATCGTTAAACTTCACGATAAAATAGAATCCAACAAAAACAAGATGCCCCAGGGAATAGCCGGTTTCCTGGTCAAGCCTGTTGGCGTTGATGATGTGCCTGTCGTCGCACTTACCTTGTGGTCTAATGATGTCGATGACGCTTCGCTCAAGCTGGTTGCGCTCGATGTACTGCAGGAATTACGCGAAGTCCCCAATGTGAGCCAGAGTTTTATCGTTGATGGGCGGACAGATCAATTACTCATAGAAATATTGCCGGAGCGCCTTGCGACCTATGGCGTGTCGCTTGGCCAGGTAGCCAACACGATTCGTCTGGCAAACTCGGAACGCAATGCCGGTTCTGTAGAACCTGGTGAAAAGGTCGTCAAAATATTCACCGGTACTTTTTTGAATAATGCGGATGACATTAAGCGCCTAATGGTTGCCGTTGTTGATGGTCGGCCAGTCTACGTCAGGGATGTGGCGAATGTGAGTTCTGGTCCAAGCGAAGCGAGTAAAATCGTGGGTTATTATACCGGCGCAGCGGGAAAAGAAGAGGGGGGCGAAATCGCTGATGGCGCGCCAGCTGTAACAATCGCAATAGCTAAAAAGCATGGCTCCAATGGCGTAGATGTCGCTGACGCCGTGATTAAAAAAGCCGAAGGATTGAAAGGCCGACTTATTCCAGACAATGTGCATGTTGCTATCACACGAAACTATGGTGAAACGGCGCGGGAAAAAGTTAATGAATTGATGTTTAAACTGGCTGAAGCCACCACGATGGTAACGGTGCTTGTTTTACTTTTCCTCGGTTGGCGGGCGTCGCTGGTCACCTTTATCGTTATTCCTGTCGTTATCACTGTTACCGTTTTATCCGCCTGGCTGTTAGGGCTGACGATTGACCGTGTAAGTTTATTTGCGCTAATTTTCTCTATAGGCATTCTGGTCGATGACGCGATCGTGGTTGTGGAAAATATTTATCGGCGCTGGCTGCTTTCCGAAAGCCTTGATGTTGATGTCGCGGTAGATGCTGTCCGTGAGGTTGGAAATCCGACTATTCTGGCTACCTTTACCGTTATTGCCGCTTTGTTGCCAATGGGCTTTGTTAGCGGCATGATGGGACCCTATATGTCGCCGATTCCTATTCTGGGTTCCGTGGCGATGTTGTTCTCACTGTTTGCCGCCTTTGCGTTTACGCCCTGGCTGACCAATAAATTCAAGCCGTCTCTTGATAAGCTGAGCCAAATGGAGAAAAAAGAGCATCGGCAGGCTGCGGCGCTTGATCGTTTCTTCAGGGGCTTGATCATTCCGTTAATTCGGGATCGACGTAAAGGAAAGCTGCTTTTGTTTGTTATTGTCGGCGTATTTTTCATGTGTATGACGCTGTTTTATTTTAAGGCGGTTAAAGTAAAGATGCTGCCGTTGGATAACAAGCCGGAATTTAATATCGTAGTAAATTTCCCGGAAGGCACTGCTTTGCCGGTTACCGCCAACTTAATCAATACAATCGCCAGCAAGATGAAAAATGTGGAAGAAGTGATTGCTGTGCAAACTTATGCCGGTACGGCTTCTCCCTTTAATTTTAATGGTCTGGTTCGCCACTATTATTTGCGTAAATACCCATGGCAGGGCGATGTTCAAATTCAATTGACCAATAAGCATGAGCGGGATCGAACCAGCCACCAGATTGCGGATGAAGCAAGGGCTATGTTAACGCCTATTGCAAAGGCGGCGGGCGCAAAAATTCAGGTTGTTGAAATGCCGCCAGGGCCTCCTGTATTGCAATCTGTAGTAGCGGAAATTTATGGTCCAAGCGCCGAAACGCGTCGTCAGGTCGCCAGGGACATGACCAAGTTTTTCGAAATGGCGCGTAATCTGGGCGATGTGGATAATTCTCTGGAAGAGCCGCATGAAGTGTTGCGGTTCCATGTCGATGCAGCAAAGGC
>JANTHA010000030.1 GCA_024762625.1 Thiotrichaceae bacterium | reverse complement strand
CCCCAGTCCGGCAAACAGATCAGATTTGATAAGTGATACGCGACTTTCGGCATCGTGCATTTTCACATTGATTTTCGCCACATCAAGCGCATCGTCGGAAATATCAGCAAGATCAACGGTCGCCGCCGGAAACGCATAGGCACATGCGATGCCGATGCAGCCGCTGCCCGTGCAGAGATCCAGCACGGACTCAATTTCATCAGGATTCACCCAGGGCGTAAACTGCGCCTCAACCAGCTCCGCGATCGGCGACCTGGGCGCAAGAACGCGCTCGTCGATATAAAACTGCAAGCCCGCAAACCAGCCTTCCTTCATGATGTAGGCGGCGGGTATGCGTTGTTCGACGCGCAGTTTAAACACTTCAAGAATCGCATGTTTTTCATCATCTGTTAATCTGGCTGCCCAGTATACATCCGGCGTATCGACTGGCAGGTTCAATGCGCGCAACACCAGATAAACCGACTCATCCAGCGGCGACGCCAAACCATGTGAAAAACTCAGCCCAGCCTCGACAAAACGGCTCGCGCCCCAGCGCATAAAATCATTAAGCGTTAACAGGCTATCGACAGCCTGTGATGTATTCAGTTGAGAGGTCATTTGCTGGTTTCCTGAGTGTTAATGCCTTATTATCGCTTATTTGTCTCGCGGGAAACAGTTTCATGAGCACATCTTCTTCGGGTTCAGGCGCTTCGGCAAGTCTAATGGATTATCTAAAATCCGGCTCACTCTATTTTTTGCCGCATCACGCGATTTCACGTCTTGTTTTCAAACTCACCCGGATCAAGTCGCCCTTATTAGTACCGAAGGCGATTGTGCTGTTTAGCAAGGCGTTCAAGGTTAATCTTGAGGAAGCCGTGAACCCCGACCCCAGGAGCTATGCTACTTTTAATGATTTTTTCACCCGCGCGCTGAAGCCGGAATTAAGACCTATTGCCGCAAATAAAATCATCAGCCCGGTGGACGGAACCATTAGCCAACTCGGCCGGATTGTGAACTCATCCCTGTTGCAAGCGAAAGGCGTCAGCTATAGCCTCGACAAACTGCTGGGCGGCAACCCCGACAGAACCAGCTTGTATCAAAACGGACAATTCATCACCATTTATCTATCGCCGAGGGATTATCACCGCATTCACATGCCCTGCTCCGGCAAATTGCTTGAACAGACGCATATCCCTGGTCGCTTGTTCAGCGTCGCCAAACACACCGTGAATACCATCAAGGGCATTTTTGCGCGCAACGAGCGCGTCATCGCAACGTTTGAAACCGAATTTGGCCCGATGGCGATGGTGCTGGTCGGCGCAATCAACGTCGCCGCCATCGAAACGGTCTGGGCAGGGCTGATTACGCCACCCAAAGGTGAGACAATTACCAGCCGCAGTTATAAAGATAAAGACATTCGACTTAAAAAAGGCGAAGAAATGGGCCGCTTTAATATGGGTTCTACGGTGATTCTGCTGTTTCCCAAAGACGCCCCCGCATTAAGCGATGATTTAAGGCCTGATCAAACCTTAAAACTGGGCATGGCGCTGTCTGAATCATAATCCTGATTCGGCAATGTCAAGCAATAATGGATTCTATTTGCGTCGCCTGAAGCGCTCTGGATTTAATCCCGGCCCGCAATACATCTTCTCGCGCCACCAGACTGACTTTCTCTCTGGCGCGCGTGACCCCCGTATAGATCAACTGCCTGCTTAATAGTGGCATGATTTCATGTGGCAAAATCAAGGCAACCTGATCAAACTCCGAACCCTGGCTTTTATGGATGGTCATGGCCCAGCTTGTCTCGTGTGCAGGCAGGCGCACCGGCGCAAAGGCCTTGTAGGCGCTATCCGTGGTTCGTCCGGCATCGGGAAACCAGACCCTCTTTCGCCCTGCCTGGTCGATCAGTGTAATCCCGGTATCGCCGTTAGCCAGCCCCTTGCTGTGACTGTTGCGCGTAATCATCACGGGACGACCATGATACCAGTGCTGGCCAGTTCTCCCAGGTTCGCGGCGCTGGATCAAACCTCGCCTTTGGAGTTCATCTTCTATCCGGCGGCTGATGCTCAGGCTGCCATTCAAGCCGCGACGCAGCGCACACAGAATCCGGTAGTGATTGAAGGCCGCAAACAATTCATCCAGACTTGCATCCGGATTATTCAGCAGCTCGAAATAAGGCTCCCAGGGTTCGCTAAAAAGACGTGCAAGATTATCCGGCGCGGTAGCCGGGTTTTGATTTGCAGAGAGGATATCAGGCGTGAGCAGCGCGCATTCCGGCTTGTTTTTATCATGCAGTATGGCAAGCGCGTTATCGGCATCGCCCTGATTGGCCGCTACCGCCAGCCGCCCGATGCCGCTGTCGCTGGAAAAACGCCAGTTTTTTTTGAGCGTCGCCAGATGTTGTCCAGTTTCCAGTCCCTTGCAAATATCCGCGAACACCGAGCCGGTTTCAACCGAATCCAGCTGATCCTTATCGCCGATTAAAATCAATCGGGCGTTTTCCGGAACCGCTTCAAACAGTTTTGACATCAAGGCGAGATCAATCATTGACGCCTCATCAACCAGCACCACATCGGCATTAAGCGGATGATCCGCATTGTGTTTGAAACTGGCGCTTTGCGGTATAAAACCCAACAGCCTGTGCAGCGTGCTGGCGTGAGCAGGCATTTGCGCCAGAATGTGAGCGTCCGTTTCCACCCGTTCCAGTTTATGAAGCTCATGATGGATCGAATCAATCATGCGGATGGCGGCTTTTCCGGTTGGCGCTGCGAGCAGAATGCGCAACGGTTTTTCGGAATCGTATTGACGGTGATGCTGTTCGATCAGCAGGGCCAGGATGCGTGTGATGGTGGTGGTCTTGCCAGTGCCCGGCCCGCCGGAAAGAATCAGCAGTTTATTCTCCAGCGCGCGCTGCGCCGCATGTTTCTGCCAGTCGGTTTCTGTCGTTTTGAGTTGCGCCTTTTCCTGGACTTTTTCTGGCGCATCTTTCTTTTCGCCTGCCGCTTTAATTGCGCCAAAATAATAATCAAGCCGCTCCCGCATCTCATCATGTTTATGAAGCGGACTGCGCTTCGCCATGCGCGCCTTGATCTGCTCCGCGAGTCGTTGCTGATAACGCCAGTAGCGATTCAGATACAGAAAGCCCCGGTCAATAATGAGTGGTTTGTAGTCGCCCGCACCGCCAGTCACTGCAGTTTTGAATAGCGTCGCCTGCTGATCCGGCCTGCAAGAAATCGCTATCTGGCCTTCGCGGGTGTGTTTACTGATCAGAAGCGCGCATTTCTCAAGCGCGGGATCAGCCTCACCGTTAAGCCTCTGCAGCAGTTCAGCCAGTTGATAGTCCAGCGCTTCATAAGCCGCATCCGGTTCCGCCGTAACCGCGTCGCTAAAATCAAGACTTAATTGTTCAGGCATTCTCCAACTCCCTGGTTGACTCCCTGACAAACAAGGCATCCAGCGCCTCGATCAAGGCAAGCGACGGTTTGTCAAAATACACGCCTTGTTGATCAGTGCTTTTAGACATGCCCCGGATAAACAAATAGAAAACGCCGCCAAAATCCTTTTGGTAATCGTATCCTGGCAGGCGCTTTTTCAGATAACGATGCAAAGCCACGCTATAGATCAAATATTGAAGGTAATAATGCGCTTCAGACATCGCGCTCAACAGGCTTTCAGGACCATAATCAGGCAGCGTATTGGATTTATAATCCGCCAGGTAATAGCGGCCATGGTGTTCGAAAATCAGGTCGATAAATCCTTTCATATAGCCTTCAACCTGCTCAAAATAGAGCGTGTTCGCCGCATCCCGGAAAACTTGCTGCTCCTGCGGCAGATGCTGAAACAGTATTTGCCTTAAATCATCAATCTGCAAACGCCGCAAGGGCAGATAAAATTCCATTTCATTGAGTCGTTGACCATGCCTTAACTGTTGCAGACAAAAATCATCAATCAGGGTAGCCTGCAGGGAGTTCTCGATCAGCTCGGTGGCTGCATTTTCATGTTTTGCTTCAAATCCCCATTTTTCCAGGGTATTCGTGAGAATTGCAGCTTGTCCGGATATCGGCGCTGTAAAATCAATATTCTCATAGATTTCATGCAGTGCGCTACCCGCTGTTGCACCGCGTGGAAATTCGTTTTGACTGATCGCTATTGGCTCCGGATTGACAAAAAACAGGTCATAATCAGGCGCTTCATCATGGACGCCTGCGGTCAAACCGCTGAAACTGGTAATTTGCGCCTGTTTCCTGATCTTTGCGGTAAAGTTTTTCGCTATGGAGTTGATAGACTTAACATCCGCTTGATAACGCAAATCATCTGGATACGCGGGTAAATCATCCAGGCTGATTACGCCTTGATTCTCGGAGGCCAGCTTTTCCAGATTTTCCTGATAGGCCTGGTAAAAGAGGCTATTATTTTCCCTGGCGGCCTTGCTCGAACCTGTCATGATTCGCACGCCATTGCTCAGTAGCCAGCCTAGCGCGGATGTGTCGGTATTTCTCTTGATCGGCTCCGGGAAACAGACCACTACGCACTGATATTTTGCGCGGGTCAAGGCGACATACAGCAAACGCGCAGCTTCCGCCTCATCCTCCTGCTGTTTAATGGCTTTATGTTGCTCTACATCTGGCGAACCCACTTCCAGACAGGCCTTGCCATCTTTATTGAAGATGAACAGACCGCTTTGCTTCCTTACCTTGTCCAGCCCGACAAACGGACAATAAACAAACGGATATTCCAGTCCTTTGGACTTATGAATGGTCACAATTTTGACCAGATTTTCGTCGCTCTCCAGACGGAGTTCCGATTCCTTGTTAGCGGCGTTTTGTTGTTGCAAGGTTAACCATCGCAAGACCTCTTCCATACCCAGTGACTGTTGTCTGGAAGCATGATGCATTAATTCCACCAGTTGCAGCAGATTGGTCACGCGCCGTTCGCCATCATCATGGGCGAGCAGGCGTTGATAGACGGATTCTTCATGCATCATGTCGCGCATCATGGGCAAAAAGCCATGATCCAGCCAGTGTTGGCGCCATTGATAAAAACTCGCCAGCTTGTTTTCCCATTCTTCGGGAAGTTGTTCAAAACGGATAAAATCATCAGCGCGGTAAGCCAGCATATCAGTCGTCAGCGCGCGTCGCACAATATCTTCCTGCTGTGGTTCGATGATGGCGCTTAACAGCCATTGTATTTCAACGGCTTCGTGTGTATTGAAAATGCTCTGATTGCCGCTTTGTACGCTAGCGATCCCGCGGCTGTTCAAGGCGGTTTTGATCAGATCGGCCTGAGTGTGTGAACGCACCAGTATGGCGACATCCGCACCGCTTACCCGACGCCCGTTAACGGTTGTGTAACTATTTAATAAGGCGCAGACATCACCCGCAACCACATCCGCTATCGTTTCTTTTACGGCCGCTATCCCGCCGGTTGCGTCTTTCTGTTCATTGGTTTCAGGGATAAAGCGCCAGAATCGCAACGGCGCATGTTGATGTTCGCCCAGTCCGGCGTCCCCCTTAAGTCCCGAATTAACCCTGACATAGTCTATCTGATCATCACGAAACGGCATGTCGGCAATCGCATACAGCGCATTATAGGCGTCAATCAAGGCGGGAGCTGAGCGATAATTAGTATCCAGCGTAAACTGCTTTTTTCGCGCAATGTCTGCTTTCGCTTTCAGATAGGTATAAATATCGCCGCCGCGGAAACCGTAAATCGCCTGCTTCGGGTCGCCGACCATGAACACCGCTGATTTCGCATCCTCGTTATTCGTCCGGCTATCCTGCGTCTGTCTGTATATTCGATGAAAAATAGCGTATTGAACCGGATCGGTATCCTGAAACTCATCAATTAGAGCCACCGGAAATTTTGTTCTCAGCGAACCCGCCAGTTCAGGATGGCCTTGCAAGGCCTGTTGCAGCTGTAACAATAAATCATCAAAGGATAATACGCCGCGGCGCTGTTTTTCTTTGGGAAGCTCTTTCTGAAAGTATTGAATCAGCTCAATGCGTATTTGATTGATATAATTATCTGCTCCCTGGTTAAGCAACTCCCAGAGATCAAGAAAGTCCTGACACTGCTGAAAAAACGGATGTTCAAGCGATGCAAACCTTGCAGTTGTTTTTTCCCTGACGCCCAGCCAGACCAGCAATTTAGCATCAAAAGTCGTGGGCATGACAGAAAGACTGGCCAAATAGTCCATTTCCAGTAATACCCGCTCACGCGCTTTTATAAAATTTTTCTGGTATTCGCCTTCCCTGTCAGGATTACATAACAGCTGTTGCAATTCATCTCGCGCTTCACGCCAGGTTTGCATTGCTGTCCAGAACGACCTTTCCAGCTCGGTCCAGTGTTGATCATCCAGCACATATTCCGGTCCGCACAGTTCCAAATAAGGTTTGCCTGCTGCAAGACGAATTGAATCCAGCAAGGAATCAGGCGTTATGTCCTGTTGTTGCAGTTTAAACAGCAAGGCTTTAGGCGCCCGTTCAAAATGACGCCGCCAGAAATCATCGGCGAGTTGCTGCATCAACTCAAAATTATCCTCCAGCAACTCGCTATCGAAAGGTAGACCGGCTTCAAACGCATTCTCGGACAAGGCGCGCTGACAAAAGCCGTGAATAGTGAATATGGCCGCCTCATCAATACTGAGCTTCGCCAGTTTCAGACGGCGTATCGCTTCATCCCGATGAAGCGGGATAGCCGCCAATGTTGCGGAAATTTGTTTATATTCATCCTTGATATGATCACTGTCAGGGTGCTCAAGCGCGTCAAGCGCCTCTATCAAGCGTTTACGCACATCATCGCGCAATTCCATGGTGGCCGCTTCGGTGAATGTCACCACCAGAATCTGGTCAACAGTAAGCGCTTTTTCCAGTATTAAACGCAAATACAACAAAGTGACTGTCCACGATTTGCCTGTGCCGGCACTGGCTTCGATCAGATTGATGGATTCAAGTGGGATTTTGTAAGGATTTAGCGTTTTCAAGAGATGTTCGATTCAAACCATTAATTGCTTGATCTTAACATGAAATCAGCCCATTTTTGGTTCTGTACACGTTCATGTCAAAGCTTAAACTCCGGCGGTGAGGCTGGTTCTGGCAATGCAAATTCGCCTGGGTATTCCACGCTGACAAAATACAAGCCGCAAGCCACAGCGGTGACGCCCGCCTGGTCGCGGTCTTTCAAGGCCAGCAACTCGTCAAACCATTCGGGAGGTTTTTCCCCGCTGCCGACTTGCAACAGGCTGCCAACGATATTCCTTACCATATGATGCAAAAATGCATTGGCGCGTATGTCCACATAGATAAAATCACCCTGGCGCGATACCTGTATAAACTGTAGTTCGCGCATCGCGTGCTTTGCCTGGCAGCCTGCAGCGCGGAAGCTGGAAAAATCATTTTCGCCCAACAAGTATTGAGCGGCCTGATGCATTTTTTTTTCATCCAGCGGTTTGTTGTTGAGGTAATGCCAGTAAACGCGATTTTGCAGTAGCGCGGGCCGGGTTCTACTGTTCAGAATAATGTAGCGATAGTTTCGCGCAGTGGCGCTGAATCGCGCATTAAAGTCATCCGCCACCGGCTGTATCCAGCGCAATGCAATATCATCAGGCAAATTGGTATTACATCCCATGCGCCAGGCTTTTTCATCGCGTTTGGCGCCGGATTCAAAATGAATCACCTGCCCTATTCCATGAACGCCGCTATCGGTGCGACCCGCGCAGGTGATATCCACCCGGTGATTAGCCAGTTTTGACAAAGCATTTTCAACTTCCGCCTGCACCGAAGGCGCATGTCCCTGACGTTGCCAGCCCTTGTAGGGCGTACCGTCGTATTCTATGCAGGCTGCGTATTTCATGAGTCGGGAGTATATCGCGAAACAAATCAACAGACACAAAAAAGCCGGGCTTCTGTTTCAAGAAGTCCGGCTTTTGATTCAAATCCGCAAATAATGCTTATCCGGTTTGATGCAGAAGCTCTTCCGCTTCACGCTTTTGCTCATCATTGCCTTCCATCATGACTTCTTCCAGCGTGCTGCGCGCGCCTTCGATGTCGCCCATGTCCATGTAGGCTTTTGCCAGATCAAGCTTGGTGCTGATTTGCGTTTCTTCAATCACTTCACCATCATCCTCCAGATCCAGGAAGGAGAGATTATCATCAAAGTCTGCAAGTAGATTGTCATCTTCAGCCCTGGATGCATTCGCGTCTTTATCAACCACATCAACCTTATCAACCTTATCAACCTTATCAACCTTATCAACCTTATCAACCTTCTTGTACGCGTGATTTTCAGGCATTATCTTGTCAAAATCCTGCGCATCAATATCCAGATTCAAATTGGTGTTTTCCAGCTTGTTATCTATTGATTTCTCGACAGATTCTTTGCTGGATTCCATTTGATCTTCCGCGAAATCTTCCAGATCAAAATCAGCGATATTGTTCTCAATCTCTGCGGCCTTATCTGCTTCATTTTCAACATCGGCTGCATCGCTAAAGTCAATATCGGTATCCAGATCAAAACTGGCCAGATCAAGATCTTCCTGATTTCCAGCGTCCCTCATGGTGTCTGCTGTTTCGTTCGCCGCCTCATTCGCTGTTTCTACAACATCTTCAGCATGAGTAGTTGGCAAATCAAGCAGTTCAGATTCATCTTCATCATCAAGCACTGCATCCAGATTCAATTCTTCCAGGCCATCATTATCGAATACATCTTCAAGATCTTGTTCAAATTGAGTCGCATCTTCTACCGCATTATCCGGGCTGGCCTTGCCAGCGGTTACCGCAAGCCCCGCAGCTGTGGCGGCTCCGGCGGCGGCTGCTTTTGATGCGCTACCGCTATCCTTGCTCGCTGTTTTTTCGGAAAACTTTTCTGAAAATAATGCGCTTTCAGGAATTAATTCCTTACCCCAGGCGGTGATTTCCTTCCAGTATTTATCTTTATTCGGGCCTTCCATCTGACTAAAAATTCTCGCTTCTTTCTCAAAAGCTTCCTTGTCGCCAGCCGCCTTGAAGTTTTCAATCAATTTGGCGCGGTAAGCCAGGTTGTCAGGTTCTTCGTCAATCGCCTTTCTCAACTCGGATTCAGCCTGGTCATGCAAACCATAAACCAGATAGACATCCGCCTCCTGAAGAATATTTTCTTCCTTGCTTTCACTTTCAGGTGCGATGCTATCAACCCCGCTTGTTTGTTTCGGTTCATTAATCAAGCTGTCATCCACAGTAAAATCAGCGGTAGTGAGCTCATCCTGTTTTGAAGCAACGTTCTGATCCGTTTCAAACTCGGCGCCAAGCGCAGATTCTTGCGCCAGTTGCTCATCCAGATCAAAATCCTGGTAATCCTCATGCTCATCCTGCTTGTTTCTACGACGTCTCATAAACCACAGACCGCCTAGCAACAAACCAGCCGCGCCGACGCCGCCCGCAGTTACCATAGGATCGCTCAGCAAGCCTAATACGCCTTCATCTTCAACAGCTGTATTGTCGACAACAGGTTTTTTGGCGACTGGCGCTTGTTGTTCTGCTTCCTCTGGCTGCCCGGCTTCAGGCTGGTTAGCGACCGAATTATCGACCGTATTGTTGACTGACGTATCGGGACGAATAATTTCACTATTATTATTAGCCATATCGCCTGCAACTGTTTCTGCGATATCCGTACCCTCTTTACCCGTCAAATCTGTATTAATGGCGTTCTCAATCTGGTTCATATCCAGATCAGGATTGGCTGTTACTACTTCGGTATCCTTTGACTCAACTTTCGGCGTTTCGCCGCCTAAACGCGCCTGTAATTCAGACAGTTGTTCGCTCTTCAGCGTAATCAAACGGTTCTTTTTACGAAGCAATGATTCTAATTCCGCGACCCGTGACTTCAATTCGGCGTTTTCATTACTTCTCGCCGCCAATGATTCACTTGCAAGCGCCAATTGTTTTTTCAGCTCAGCGACGGTAGCGTTTCCAGATACCTTGATATCCTTGACAGCATCACCGTTACTACCTGAGACCTTGAACTCAAATTCCGGCTTGTTTCCTGAACCAGCTTTATTATCTTTATTTGATGGTTTCGCAGCAGTTTGAGCGCCTGCTTTCGCCAATGTTTTGGCGTTTTTACTGGCAGCCAGCTCAGTACGATATTTTTTCCATGCTTTAGTCTGCGCCGCAAGCTGTTTCTTGGCGCTGCGATAGCTGATGCTTTTAGCCTGTTGTATAGGCGGTCTGCGCATCAATGCGCCTTTTTTCAGTATATTGACGTTATTTCTGTGAAAGGCGCGTGGGTTAGCCTCATACAAGGCCATCATCATTTGTTCTGTGCGAACGCCGCGATAACCGAGTTTCTTGGCGACTTTAAATAAGGTATCGCCGCTTTTCACCCGGTATGTTCTGGTTCTGGCGGGCGCTGCCGCAATACGACGATTCGGAGCCGCCTGGCGAACCGGAGCGCGCCTGGCTGGCGCTCTGCGCGCAGATGGCGCTTGCGCACGTACAATGCGGCGTTGTTGCTGGCGGCGCGCCTGTTGCCCGCCTGAACGACTAACCTGACCCCGAAGCCCTGGCTCTGCCCGAACGCCAGCCGTATTACTGGCTACCGCAGTTCCGGGTTGCATCAGAACAGGCGGATCAAGCAGCGCGGTGTATTCTTTTAACAATTGACCCTTTGACCAGTTCAATTCAAGCAGGAAATTAACAAAAGGTTCATGTATTGGCTGAGTAGAGCTCACTACGATAATCGGCCTGCCATTCTCAAGCGCCGTCCTGAAGCGTATGCTGTTTAAAAATGCAGGTCGATCAATACCCACCCGATTAAATACCTCAGGCGACGCAATACGTACGCGGATACTTCTCACTTCCGCAGGCGACGCAGACAACACCGGTATCTTACCCCGGAAAGGTTGATTCAGATGAGAATTGGATTGAATATCTCCTAGTCCGAGCGCATGTGAGGCTGTTGGTAAGGCCATTGCCAGTGTAATGGCTAGACTCAAGGCTTTCTTATTCACTTATTGTTCCCCTTAATCTTATTTTTAACAGCACCGTCGAATCCTTTCAATGTTCAATATGTTCCAGATAATTTAAAATAAATGACCAGGGAACATTCCTTGCAAAATTCAGTGGTGACCGAAATTATTATTTTTATATGTTGATCACAAAATTATTAAAAAAATGCATGAAAAATGATAGATAGTCAATCAACTCTCATGTTTCCGAACCTCTAAAAATCCGGTAGTGTGCTATTTATATCAAACAGGTGATTAATCAAAACTGAACAAGTCGTTATTTTAATTATCAATAGACAAAATGGTGTTGAAAACAACTCATTCAGACCAAGGTATTGAATTTCTAATGATTGTTGCGTTTTCCAATCTGCCTGCAATCGTAAGCAGACTGGAAATACATATTCAGTGTCAGCCACAACCCTTTGCCGATGTTTTTAGTACAGAACTATGCACAGGGCTATGCAAAGAGCTTTGCACAGGACTATGCACCGAACTATAAATAATCCCTGATCAGCACTTCGGCAATCTGTATGGTATTGAGCGCTGCGCCTTTGCGCACATTATCCGCCACAATCCACATATCCAGACCGCTGGAGTGAGAAATATCTTCGCGTATGCGTCCCACATAGACCGGATCATTATTTGCGCCTTCGGTTACCGCCGTCGGGTAGCCGCCATCCTCACGGGTATCCAGAACAACCACGCCTTCGGCTTGTTCAAGCAACTGTGTGGCTTGCCCCGCTGTCAGTCTGTCGCGCGTTTCTATATGCACCGCTTCGGAATGACCGTAGAAAACCGGCACGCGCACGGCAGTCGGGTTCACCAGAATATCATCATCCTCGAATATCTTGCGCGTCTCCCAGACCATTTTCATTTCTTCCTTGGTGTAGCCATTTTCCAGGAATACATCAATTTGCGGCAACACATTAAAGGCAATCTGTTTAGGATAGACCTTAACCTCGGCCTCCTTTCCATTTAAAAGCTGCGCAGTCTGGCTTGCGAGTTCTTCAATCGCAGGCTTGCCGGTGCCTGATACCGCCTGATAGGTGCATACATTAATGCGGGTGATTTTAGCCGCATCATGCAACGGTTTCAGCGCCACCAGCATCTGGATAGTGGAACAGTTGGGATTGGCTATAATGCCGCGATTGCCATATTCCGCTATCGCATGCGGGTTAACTTCCGGCACCACCAGCGGAATGTCATCGTCATAGCGAAATTGCGAGGTGTTATCAATGACCACGCAACCGGCTTCCGCCGCCTTGGGCGCATACACTTTTGAAACCGATGCGCCGGGAGAAAACAGGCCAATTTGCGCCTTGCTGAAATCAAATGTCGCCAGGTCTTCCACGACAATCTGGGTGTCGCCAAAGGGAATTCGTTTACCTACTGATCGCTCGCTCGCCAGGGCGTACACATTACCGACCGGAAAATCGCGTTGCGCCAGGATCTCCAACATGGTTTCACCGACCGCACCCGTTGCGCCAACGACAGCGACATCGTATGTTTGTGACATATCTTTTCTAACCTTTATTAGTGACTAGTGTTTAGTGAGTTTAGCGTTTTGTTTGTTTACACAGATAAATCAATGATAAATCAATGATAACTCAAATATGCCGCTGTTTTTTAGCGACGTGTTTGATTAAACCTTTACTAAACCTAATATTAAACCTTTAACGCGGCAACCACCGCATCGCCCATCTCGGATGTGCTTACCAAACGAACGCCATCAGCTTCTGCGTAAATATCCGCAGTTCGCAAACCATCTTTCAAAACGCGTTCAACCGCCAGATCAATTTTATCAGCAAGCTCGCTTCTATCCAGAGAATATCGCAACATCATGCTTACCGACATAATGGTCGCCAGCGGATTGGCGATATTCCTGCCTGCAATATCGGGCGCAGAACCATGAATCGGCTCGTACATGCCTTTACCATTGGCGTCCAGCGAGGCCGAAGGCAACATGCCGATGGAGCCGGTCAGCATCGCCGCCGCATCGGATAAAATATCGCCAAACAGATTGCCGGTAACCATGACATCAAATTGTTTCGGCTCCTTAACCAATTGCATCGCGGCGTTATCCACATACATATGGCTGAGCTCGACTTGCGGATATTCAATGGCGACGCGTT
>JANTHA010000029.1 GCA_024762625.1 Thiotrichaceae bacterium | reverse complement strand
GCGTTGTTGAGTATATTGGCGGCCTCGGTCATTTCGACCATGAAAGTGGAGCGGCCGGTGCTCAGGTCGTCATGCGCGCCAATGCGGGTAAAAATGCGGTCAATCGGGCCGATTTCAGCGGATTCCGCAGGTACATAGCAACCGATATGCGCCATCAGCACAATTAGCGCAATCTGGCGCATATAGGTCGATTTACCGCCCATGTTGGGGCCGGTAATCATCAACATGCGGCGCTGCACATCCATGTTCAGGTCATTCGGTACAAACGGGTCGTCCAGCGTTTGCTCAACGACAGGATGTCTGCCTGCGGTTATTTGTATGCCCGGTTTATCGGTCAGCATTGGGCAATTGTAGTTGAACAACATGGCGCGTTCCGAAAAATTGCCGAGCACATCCAGTTTGGCGATATTGCGGGCGGTTTCGCGCAGAGGCAGGATATGTGCGGCGAGATCCTGCAAGAGCTTCTCATACAGCGCTTTTTCACGCGCCAGCGAGCGTTCCCTGGCGGACAGCACCTTGTCTTCAAACTCTTTAAGCTCGGGTAAAATAAAGCGTTCCGCCGCCTTGAGGGTTTGGCGGCGCTGGTATTCAGGCGGCGCCTGGTTGGAATGAGCGCGTGGTATTTCTATGTAAAAGCCATGCACGCGGTTGTAGGCGACCTTGAGGCTTGCTATGCCGGTGCGTTCCCTTTCACGGGTTTCCAGATCCAGCAGATACTGGTCTGAATTCTTGCTCAGGTTGCGCAGTTCATCCAGCTGCTGATCAAATCCTTCTGCGATCACGCCGCCATCGCGGATCAATACCGGAGGGTTCTCAATAATGGCTCTCTCCAGCAAGTTTGATAATTCCTGGTGCGCGCTGATATGCTCAAGCAGGCGCTGAATGTATGGGTTGTCAATGCCTTGTAAGACAGCGTGCAGGTCTGGAATGGTTTTTAGCGAATCACGCAGTGTGGATAAATCGCGCGGGCGCGCCGTACCCAGCGCAATGCGTGAAATAATGCGTTCGATATCGCCAATATGCCGTAGCGAGTCGCGCAGGTTTTCATATGCGTAGTTTTGCATCAGACTGGCGACCGCCTGATGCCGGTTCCTGAGTCTTGTCTGGTCGCGCAATGGTTTGTTGAGCCAGCGACTCAGCAGGCGCGCGCCCATGCTGGTGGCTGTGTTGTCCAGCACCGAGATCAGGGTATTTTTATGATCGCCGACGAGACTGTGCTCCAGCTCCAGATTACGGCGACTGGCTGCATCGAGAATAACGCCATCGTCCGAGTTTTCCACCTGCAGGCTATTAATATGGGGCAGGGCGGTGCGTTGTGTTTCGTTCACATACTGGAGTAATGCGCCAGCTGCGATGATGGCGGCGGGCATCTCATTACACCCAAAACCGTCAAGGTCTCTGGCGCCGAGTTGCTGCTGAAGGAGTGTGCGGGCGCTGTCCTCGTCAAAATGCCAGGGCGCGCGCCGGGTGATGGGATACGCATCTGAAGATAACAGGGACGAGTCCTCATCCATCAATATCTCGGCGGGCTTGAGCCGTTCGATTTCGTTGATCAGCGTTTCAGGGTTGGCGACTTGCTGGACAATAAAGCGTCCATTGCCAAGGTCAATCCAGGCTATGCCAAATTGATTATCATGCGCGCTGATAGCGAGCAGCAGATTGTCGCGGCGTTCTTCCAGCAGGAAATCATCGGTTACGGTGCCGGGCGTAAGAATGCGCACAACCTTGCGCTCGACCGGACCTTTGGAAGTCGCCGGGTCGCCGATTTGTTCGCAAATGCCAACCGAGACGCCCTGTTTTAGCAGGCGCGAAAGATACTGCTCGGCGGCATGATAGGGCACCCCGGCCATCGGAATCGGCTCGCCATTGCTTTTACCGCGCGCGGTCAGAGTGATGTTGAGAATTTCGGCGGCACGTTTTGCGTCATCAAAAAACAGTTCGTAAAAATCGCCCATGCGGTAAAACAGCAGTAAATCAGGGTTCTCTGACTTGATGCGTAAATATTGCCGCATCATTGGCGTATGTTTCTGGGAGGATTTTGCAGGGGTTTTTGACATGCGCGCAATGTAGCAAATCAGGGCTTTATTGTCACAGCGAATAGTCATTTACATAAGAAAACATGGCGTTGACGATGACAAAAAAGCCACTCTAAAAATAGAGCAGCTTTTTGTTTGTGCCTGATTTGTTTTCCGAATAGTAGTTTATTCGAATGGGTTTTCTGTAAAACTTTTAGGCGGATTTCAGCATTGCATACAATTCATCTTTTAACTGTAAACGCTTGAGTTTCAGATTTTCGACAAACTCGTCGGAAGGCGTTTCAATATTTTGCTGAATCCGAACCATTTCGTGCGCCAAGTCATCGTATTCTTTGAATAAGCGTTTGAAATGGCCATTTTTCATTTTTAATTCATGAATTTTGTCATTGAATTCTGGAAATTCATGGTGTAAATCATGTTGTTCTCCAAACATGCTAATTCTCCTGGTCTATAAGTTTGTATGTTGTTTGTTAAATTGTGTGTATTGTATCCTGAGTTAAAAGCTGTCCATTGATCCATCTCAACTCAGAATAAATGTCATTAAGCGGATTGTTTACATACGCTATTTAATCAGGTCTGAAAGATGGTTTCATCGGTGGGGCGGCTTGGAAAATTGCCCTAAATCGGATAAGGCTGGACGTGAAGCGATGAAGATTGATTAAAACAGTTAAAAATGGTGCCTGAGGTGAGACTCGAACTCACACGCCCGAAGACAACGGATTTTGAATCCGTCGCGTATACCAATTCCGCCACTCAGGCACTTTTGTGCGCGCAAGTATATCACCACAAATTCGGATTTCCACAAAAAAATAGAAACTGAAAAAAATTGTCTGTCACAATGACATGAGCGGATGCTATCCGCTATCATGCCTTGTCATGAAATCACCGATAGAAAAGAGCCTGAATACCAGCGATTTTGATTATTTCTTACCGCCGGAATTAATAGCCCAGGAAACGTTGCCGGAGCGAACCGCAAGCCGTTTACTTGTTCTTGGAGAAAATGAAAAAAAACAGGAAAGCGTCAATTTAGAAGATCGCTTATTTAAGGATATAGTGGATTTGGTTGAGCCGGAAGATTTGCTGGTTTTTAATAATACGCGAGTGATTCCAGCCCGCCTGTATGGCAAAAAGGACAGCGGCGGAAAAGTGGAGGTCATGGTTGAACGTGTTTTAGACAAGAACCGTGTGTTGGCTCATGTGCGGGCCAATAAGTCGCCAAAACCTGGATCACTACTTTATCTTGAAGATGGCGCTTTGCAGGCTGAGGTCTTAAAGCGCCGCGATACCCTGTTCGAGATTGGGTTTGCGGCGGAAAAAGAGGTATTGGAATTACTTGATAAGCATGGACACATTCCCTTGCCTCCCTATATTGAACGGGCTGATACAGAAGAAGATCGGCAACGTTACCAGACGGTATTTGCGGAAAAACCAGGCGCTGTTGCGGCGCCAACGGCCGGTTTGCATTTCAGCGATGAACTGCTGCAAACATTAAAAAACAAGGGCGTCAAAATGGCGCAGGTTACATTGCATGTAGGCGCTGGCACTTTTCAGCCGGTGCGCGTGGATAATCTGGATGAACATGTGATGCACGCCGAATGGCTTGATGTGAGTCAGTCGGTTTGTGATGCGATTACCGCCTGTAAGGAAAGAGGCGGAAAGGTTGTCGCAGTTGGCACAACCACGGTGAGGAGTCTGGAATCGGCGGCAAAAGCCGGGCGGGGAGAGTTAAGGCCTTTTCGCGGCGATACCCGACTATTCATTACACCGGGCTTTCGGTTTAATGTGGTGGATGCGATGATTACCAATTTTCACCTGCCGCAATCAACGTTGCTGATGCTGGTTTCTGCATTTTCGGGTTATCAAAATATTATGGCGGCCTATCGATATGCGGTGGAGAAGAAATACCGTTTTTTCAGTTATGGCGATGCGATGTTTTTAAAACGTCAAGTGGAAAATGAGCGTGAATAATGCGTGAATATTGAAAATAGGGTTTTGGCGACTACTGTTTTTTATGAGTAAAGGAATTATAAAGATCAATGGCTTTATCCACGTCTTCGTGTATTTCAAGATGTTCGCCGGTTAATAATAGCGCCACGTCAGAATAGTCGCGAATGGTATTCATATCATGCGATACCATGATAATGCTGGATTTTTCGCTTTTTTCCTGAAACGCTGTGCGGCATTTGTCCTGAAAGCCCTTATCGCCAACCCCCATGATTTCATCCACCAGATAAACGTCAAAATCAATCGCCATGCTCAGGGCGAAAGCCAGCCTGGAGCGCATTCCGGATGAGTAGGTTTTTATCGGTTCATGGATGAATTTTCCCAGTTCGGAAAAATCTTTTACATAGTCGGTCACTTCACTGATGTCGGCTCCATAAATACGGCAGGCAAAACGCAGATTTTCTATGCCGGTTAATGAAGGATGAAATGAGCCCGAAAAACCTAACGGCCAGGAATAATGCCCGCTACGAATAATTTTTCCGCTATCAGGAAATTCAGTGCCTGCAATCAGGCGCAGCAGAGTGGATTTGCCAGCGCCGTTAACGCCCAATACGCCAATGTTTTTCTTTTCGGGAAATTTGAAACTGATATTGTTGAGTATGACCTTATAGCTGTCCTTGAGCTTGTAGGCTTTGTTGACATTGCGGAATTCGATCATTTGTCTATTACGCCTGAAAAGTCGTTAGGCAAAGAAAACGTTATCATATCTGCCTCGCCCTTTTGCGTGTGAGGCGTTCCGCCATGAGTCCGATAATAAAAAACGCCAGTGATACCGAGACAACATATTCAACATCATAAAAATGGCTGTCAAAACTGGTGTAAAAGCCGCTACGAAACCATTCCACCACATGCAGGATTGGATTGAAATCAATTAAATTCAGTACGTCAGGCGATAAGAAATCGGCAGTATAAAAAATGCCTGACATAAAATAAAAGGGGCGCGAAAAAGCGCTATAGATGGTTCCATAGGAAGGGTAGTATAGCTTGATGGCGGCGTTAATCATGCCAATGCCGGAAGCCAGTATGATTAATATACCGACTGAACTAAACATCATTAAGGAATCATCAATATTGATGCTAAAACCAAAATTGATCGCTAGTATCAAAAAGAATAAAAACACGATAACCAGCGTTGAAAACTCTAGCGCAATACGCGACAGCGTAATGTCTATTGGCATCACTTGCGGATAGCCAAGTAGTGACTGGTTGCCTTCTACGCCTCCCATGATGCCGGTTACTATATTGTTGAATAACAGCCAGGGAATAATGCCGGTAAGGATAAACACGGCCATACTATCGCCAATCGGAACGCCACGACCCATGGCGGAAAAAATCGCCATGAACACCGCAATATGGGCAAATGGTTCAAACAAGGCCCAGAAAAAACCCAGTTTGCTATCGCCATAACGCGAGCGGGTTTCCCTTAGTATAAGCGCCGAGATTACCCGGCCTTGTACATTTAGCGCCTGAATTAATTCCATATCAAGACTATTCGTGGGTTTGTTGGTTTATATGCTATCAGAATCCCAAGACGCTGGCGGAA
This sequence comes from Thiotrichaceae bacterium, assembly GCA_024762625.1. Lineage (GTDB taxonomy): Bacteria > Pseudomonadota > Gammaproteobacteria > Thiotrichales > Thiotrichaceae > Cocleimonas. The sequence goes on along the minus strand of JANTHA010000029.1, from coordinate 7,516 downwards.
ACCGCAATCTGGCTAAGCACTTGTAGCCAGTCCCTGGCGTTTTGCATGTTTTTGGGATCCACTCGTGGGAATACAATAATCTGGTCGCCAGGCATCACGCGTTGTGTTGCGTTAATGTGGACTGCTCCATTCGGGTGGACGACGGCGATGCGCTGTCTGTCGGCGCGTTGAGCGAAGCCCCCGGCGCGATCTATATAGTCCTGAAGGGTTGCATTGCGCGCATATACCTGCGCCCTGGGCATCTGGACTTCGCCGCTGACGGTGACAATATCGCTCTTTTTGGGTATTACAATTACGTCACCGTCTTCCAGTCGGATATTGGCGATGCGCCCGTTTTCACTTGTCACGACCCGTCCTTCCGGTTCAGTTTCGCGAGCCAGTTCGATATACTTAAGCACCAGCTTGGCTTCTTCGGCTCGTATCGCTGCTTCGCCGGTAGACTGGGCGGGAACCAGCAGAACACTACGTTGGATGCGCTGAATGCTTTCTTTAAGGTTCTTTTTTTGCTGTGTGGCGACGCTTTTGCGTTTCAGGTAAATATTTTTGATGTCAGCGTCTTCAGGGTCGACCTCGATATAATCCAGCATTTCCTTGAGCCGGACGCCTTGTTTGACCTCGTAATATGAGTTGCCAAGATGGCTGCCTTCTACGCGTATATGCGTGGTTTCAGGGCGCGCATCTGTTTTGAAGCTCACCCGGTCGCCATCAAGCAATCGGGTGTTCAAAAACTGATTATAATAAAGATAGCTCGACCAGGGTTTGCGGTTTCGCGTGCCGGAAACCTGCACATGCGTGACTTTTGCTTCGGGCCGCGCATAGCGGACTAATTGTCTGCCGGTCATTTGTCGCCCGAGAAATTCAAACAGGAAAGGGTAGCGGCTATATCCATTGACGGAAACTGTGGAGCCCAGTCTGTCTACCACAATGGTGTCGCCATCCCTGAATTTGATGTGTTTTAGCTTGCCATTTAGTAGAAATGGATAAAGATCAAACTGAGCGATGGTGCGGTTGCCGCGCAGCACCTTGATATTGCGATAACTGCCGCGTTTGCCATCTATGCCGCCCGCCTTGTGTAAAAAGGAGAGTACGCTATCCGAAGCGACGCCTGAATATTGACCTGGTTTTAATACCGGGCCGGTTACATAGACGCTAATCGGCGTCGCCGTGACAATATTGACATAGACGTTTTCGCCTTCCCTGAAGACGGTCGCCACTTTTTGTTTGACAATTGTGGATAATTCGGTGGCGCGAGCGCCAGCTACATTAACTTCGCCCACTTCCGGTATAAATATATTACCCTTGGCGTCAACCGTGAGGATTTCATCAATGGTCACCTGGCCCCACATATGAAGCGCCACTTTATCACCCGGAATAAGTCGATAATTGGGATCCAGACCATCATTCGCCTGAGATTGAAACTTTCCAGAAAACAGATTGGCGCCAAAAGGCTGATTTGCCTGGCTGTTACCTGTTGATGCAAGCGCTGCTGCTACACACAACTGGCTTATTAGAAGCAGTAGAAATCCTGTGGCTATCATCCAGAATTTTACCAATGCGTAAGAATGCGTATTCATGTCGTCCTTTACTTTAGTCCTTCTTTAGAGCTTCATTTTTAATTGTCATATTATACCCAGCTTATACCCAGCCGGCATGATCCCTGATGGATGCGATGACAAGAGTGGAAATGCCCCAGAATAGCAGGCAGGATAAAAACAGTACGATATAATCGTGTGGCTGATCAGGTTTAACGGCTTCTTCCGGCAACTGGGGCTGCACGATGACTGTAAGATAACGGTGTTGTTTGGCGGCGTCTATGCGCGCCTGTTCCATTAGCACCAGAGCCGATTCATAGGATTTTTCAGCAAAACTTTGTTCGGTGAGCAATTCCTCGTGTCGGGCGATCAGTTTGCTCAGGCTTTTGGTATTTTTCCTTTGTGCGTTACTGGCATTCATGGAGCCGCGCGCCTTTTCTTTCCTGATTTGCTGTTTAAGCGAAGAAACGCGATTAAGCGCATTGCGCACCTTGGGGGTATTTTCCTGTAACTGGGCTCTTAATCCGCGCAAATCTGCTTCCGCTTTAGCCAGATCTGCTTCCAGTGATGCAATTAACGAGATTTTGATTTCAACATTTTTTTCAGGGCTGAGCGACTTTTCCCGTTCCCTGAATTGCATGACTTTACGACGCGTTTCCTTGAGCTTGTCTTCCGCTTTTTTCAATTCCTTTTCTGCAAAATGGAGCGTATCCAATCTTGCTTTTTCAGATAGTCTATTAATCAAATTTTCGCTAACTGTGAGTATGGATTTGATTATTTTAACCGCATCTTCCGGCTCAAAAGCCATGACGCTTAATTTAGTGATGCCTGAGCTGGAATCAAAATCCACGCGTACTTTTTTATGCCAATATTCCACAATATCTTCAATACTGGCGTCAGGCTCCAGCCTGGATAAAATATCCTTGTCCATGCGGGCGTAGAGCTTTTTGATATCAACCTTTTGTTTAATTAATTCTATGACTTCTCTGGATTCAATGAAATCCTTGATAATCAGCGCGTCGCGCGTAGAGGGGACAGGCCCGGACAAGCCCGTCAAGGCGCCAATCGGGTCGATAGTGGTTTTTCCATTTTCTTCAATTGTGAAATGAGCGGTGGAGCGATATTGATTGCTGGCGTATTCCATGTAATAGAGCACGCCCAGCGACAGTGGGAGTACAAAAAATAGCCAGAATAAAGCAGAACTGAATAGTTTTATCATGCGTATTATTTTAACGGCCCCTGGCCCTGAGTAGGTTGTTTGTGATTGGGCTCGCATCAAGCCAGCGACCGCCAATCAAGCAGGAAGCGTATTCTTTATAAGGTTCTGCTGACTGTAACACGCTGTACTTGCGGCAGATGTAACCACTTGCAGAAAAATAACGTCTGCCAAGCCGAACACGTTTTATTGATTTTTTGTTTAGCCTGAGTGTGGCCTGCGACCCTTCTGCGTTATTTGCAAGTTGTCTGGCGAAATCGCCCGGCAATTGTGAGCGGGATGGCTCCTGATATGTGTACTGAAATACCTTCTGTGGTTTAGGCTTGTAAAATCGTTGGCTGTAATTATCAATTTGTGAACAGGACGCCAACATCGTTGTTAGCATGACCGTAAAGCCAATCATCGCCAGATTTTTAATGCCTTTGAAAGGCTGGCCGGATAAAGTCTTGCATAACAGGCGTAATAACAACGGCCTTGTAGCAAAGCTCCGGAAAACAATAAATCTCATGTTTGTGCGACTTCCGTATTGTGCATCATGAACTATCGCGGCGGAGTATAACACCGCAACTCGCAGAGTACATAATTCAGCTTTGAAATAAGCATCGTCTTAATCATTGCGGCGAGACTGGTTTTTATTGGCCAGATGTGCTTGTTATTCGAATTGTTTAATCAGCGCGGATGTGTCCAGGCGGCCATAGCCTTTTAGCTGTAGTTCCGCATAGTGTTGATCAATCAGTTTGCTCAGTGGTAATTCTATGTCAAGTTTCTCTGCTTCATCAAAGCAGATAGACAGATCCTTGCGCATCCAGTCGATGGCGAAACCAAAATCAAATTGATTATTCATCATGGATTCGGTGCGGTTGATCATTTGCCAGGAGCTTGCGGCTCCATGTCGCAACACATTAACGAGGGTTGATGCATCAAGGCCGGATGCTTTTGCCAGATTGAGTCCTTCAGATAGGCCTTGTAATACCCCGGCGACGCATATCTGGTTAACCATTTTACAGGTTTGGCCAAAACCTGAGTCGCCAATCAACGTGGCTGATTTTGCGTAGCAATCGAAAACGGGTTTTGCCTTGTCAAAGCTTGTTTGGTCGCCGCCCGCCATAATGGTAAGGGCTCCCTGTTCGGCGCCAATCTGCCCACCGGATAGCGGCGCGTCAATAAATTCCATCTCTTTATTTCGCGCCAGTTTCGCCAGCTCCCTGGCCAGTTGTGCAGAGGTGGTCGTATGGTCGACTAAAATAGCGCCTGGTTTGGCATGTTGGAGGATAATGTCATAAATACCGCGCACATCATTATCATTGCCTACGCAACTTAGAATGAAATCGGCGTCAGTGATCGCGTCTGTCAATGTAGTTGCGATCTCACCCTGATATTTATTCTTCCAGCGTATCGCCTTGGCTTTGCTGCGGTTATAGACGGTTACCTTATATTCCCGACCGGTAAGATGGCCCGCCATGGGAAAGCCCATTGCGCCAAGTCCGATAAAGGTAATATGTTTTTTCGCTGGCGTCTTATCGGTGTTGTTTATCATTGCTGTTTAATTTAAAAAGTGAACTGATCATAAATCATCCTAAAATTCACTTGCAAAACCAGCAAGAAACCCGTCAAATAAGAGGTTATAAAATCTCATCAAGGAGAGTGTGTTTATGACTAAGTTTTTACTTGGATTTTTTAGCTTCGGATGGCTAAGATGGCTTGATTTTTTACCGCCATTATTATTCCGATTATTTCTTGCGCCTTTATTCTGGGTGTCAGGCCAGCAGAAACTGGGTTTGTTTACGGCTGCGGATACGACCTGGTGGAACCCGATGACCTGGGTCAATGGGGAAACTTACAGGGCTAGCGCAGAAGCGATGAGTAATACGCCGTTTATTGGATCGCTGGGCGATATGTTGCCTGGACTGGTGGGAGGACTTGAAATTCTGAGCGCCTTTTTCTTGTTGATCGGCTTTGCTGTACGCTGGATTTCTCTGCCATTGCTCGCTCTGGTTGGTTTGACAGCATTGACAGCCCTTCATGGACAGGATCTGTTCGCGGCATTAAAGGAATTACTGCTGACTCATGGCTATGCTGATATGAAAATATCGGGATTCAGTCAGGCGCTTATTTATTTTCTGATGTTGCTTGCGTTATTTTTTATGGGCGCAGGTCGCTTCTTTAGCGTTGACTGGTTTTTATATCGCAGGCTCCATAATAAGTTGCTTGCAGGCAATGCTGCTCATCAGACGCATCCGGCCAAGCAAGAAGATCCATTCGATCTGGATAATACGACGGACGAATAGTAATAGAAGCTGTTTGTTAGTTAATGCATGAAAAGGGGGGGGCTTTAAGCCCCCTTTTTCATTTATGAATGGAATGATGACGTTGAAAACTTCCCGGTGAGGTCTCAGCGCTTAAGCAAAACATAAAGCGCTCCACTGCCTCCGTCCTTTGGTTTGGCGGAATGAAACGCAAGGACTCGTTCATGTTCGCTTAGCCAGCGATTAACGTGGCTTTTTAATACCGGCTTGTTATTTTTCGATCGCTGCCCCTTGCCGTGTATAACCCGAACGCAGCAGTTTTCAATCTGGATGGTTTCCTGCAGGAAATAAACAAGCATTTGCTTAGCCTGTTTCAGGGTCGCGCCATGCAGGTCAAGCTCATCACAAATATGTAAGGCGCCGCTGCGTAATTTTCTAAAGGCGCTTTTCTGAATTCCGTTTCGACAGAAACTCAGTATTTCTTCTGGCTTGACGTCCATTATATCTTGTTCGTCAGAAAACGGGTCATGAAACTCAGACCTTGCATTTTCATCATCTATGCGTTTTTCTATGCGTCTGGCAACGGGTTTATTGTTATCATGGTAAACTTTATCCTGTTTTAATGGCGCAACATCGCTCATGGCCTGCTGAAACAGAGTTTGCTCATGCTTGTCGCGTTGTTTCTGAATGCGCGCTTTTTTCGCCGCGGCTTTTTCGGCTTTTTGCTTTGCGAGTAATTGTTTTTTTAAGGTTGTGAGATCAAGTTTCGCCACAGGTCGGTTTTTGTTTCTGGATTGACGGATGTTCAAACATATCACATGAATATTTTATTAAGCAATGATGACGGCTTTATTGCGCCGGGGATAAATCTGTTGCGGGATAGATTGGGCGAAATCGCAAATGTGCTTACCATTGCGCCGGATCGCGATCGTAGTGGCGCAAGTAATTCGCTGACGCTTGAAACGCCATTGAGAATTACTCAGCGAGGCGAACGATTTTATAGCGTCAATGGAACGCCCACCGATTGCGTCCACCTGGCGCTAACTGGATTATATGATGAACAGGAAGAGCCAGATCTGGTTATTTCCGGTATTAATGCGGGCGCGAATATGGGAGATGATGTGATTTATTCCGGTACAGTCGCCGCCGCGATGGAGGGTCGTAATCTGGGTTTGCCGGCGTTGGCGGTATCAATCGCATCATATCAACCTCAATATTATGAAACAGCATTCAAGGCCGTAGAGGTTTTGCTAAATCATTTGCCTGCTTTTCTGGAGGCGGATTCAACCACTCTCTTGAATATCAATGTGCCTGATATACCCTGGAATGAAGTGAAAGGGTTTAAAGGAACGCGATTGGGGCGCAGGCATAAATCAGAACCGGTGGTGCGCACGACCGATCCAAGAGGAGATGAAATTTTCTGGGTCGGGCCAGTGGGAGAGGAGCAGGATGCCGGAGAAGGAACCGATTTCCATGCGGTTCAGAATAAGTATGTGTCGGTGACGCCAATACATATAGACTTGACACAGTACGCCGTTTTGCAATCTACTGGCGATTGGCTAAAACGATTATGAAAAAGATGGATATAAAAGGGATCGGCATGACTTCGCAGCGCACGCGCGACAGATTGATTGATCGTTTGCAACAAAAAGGGATTGCTAATTCCGAGGTATTGCGTGTGATGCGTCTGGTTCCACGCCATTTGTTTGTTGATGAGGCCCTGGCGAGTCGCTCCTACGAAGACTCGGCGCTGCCTATCGGACATGGGCAAACCATTTCACAGCCTTATATAGTTGCGCGCATGACGGAGTTGTTACTGGAAAACGCGGGGAATGAAAATAATACCATTGAAAAAGTTCTAGAAGTCGGAACAGGATCAGGCTATCAGGCTGCAGTGCTAGGCGGTCTTGTCAAGGAGTTGCATACGGTTGAAACCATTGGCGCGCTGTATCGACATTCCCGGGATATTCTGTATAAGCTGGGTTATCGCAATGTCAGAACCCATCTTGGGGATGGCTCTTGGGGCTGGCCCGAAGCTGCTCCTTATGAAGCGATCATGGTGACGGCCGCCGCAGAAGAGATACCGCCCGCCCTGATTCAACAGCTTAAAATCGGTGGAGCCATGATAATACCGGTAGGGCAAAAACAGAATGAACAAAAATTACAGCAAGTGATACGAACAACTGAGTTGCAATATAAGGTAACTGAGCTGGAAAAGGTGATTTTTGTTCCTCTGGTCCCTGAATCTTAAGGTTGTTTTGGGTTGCTTGCGGAACAAAAAAATGCGGATATTTTTGCATGAGTAAAAAAATTATTGTAAAAATAAGGAAAAATCCTTTAAAATGAATCTGTTTTAGAATATATATAATAAAGTGATTGAATATTCAGGGCGACAGCGCGCAAAAATTTGGTTGAAACGATTGATTTTGTAAAATCAGCGGTGTTGTCTTTAGCGTCTGGTTGGTAAGTGTTTTATCTTCAGGGCGCATGGGCTTATGAGTGGTTGGGACCATTCATTTAAA
>JANTHA010000028.1 GCA_024762625.1 Thiotrichaceae bacterium | reverse complement strand
ATTTGAGGAATTCTCCACTTTGGTGTTTCCACATAGCGGCGTATTTTCCCTCCTTGTCGAGCAATTCCTGATGGTTACCCTGCTCTATTATGCGGCCATTCTCAAGCACAATAATCCTGTCCATGCGAAGGATGGTGCTGAGTCGGTGTGCAATGACCAGCGCTGTTTTGCCGGAGATCAATTCAAAAATGGCTTTTTGAATCTGTTTTTCGGTGATTGAATCAAGCGCGCTGGTTGCCTCATCCAGAATCACAATGGGTGCGTTTTCCAGAAACGCCCTTGCCAGCGCAATACGTTGTTTTTCACCGCCGGAGAGCTTTACGCCGCGTTCTCCGACGAGCGTATCAAATTGCTTTGGCAAGCGCTGGATAAATTCCAGGCTCCGGGCTTTTTTTGCAACGTCAATTAATTGGGCATCGCTAACATTGGCATTCAGCACGATATTATCGCGCACAGTACGATGAAATAGCTCCGGCTGTTGCGGCACCAGTGAAATTTGCCGACGTAACGATTCCAGCGTGAAATCCCCAGCGTCCTTACCGTCAAAAAGTATGCGCCCCTTGTCAGGATCCTGAAATCGAAACAACAGTTTGGTCAGAGAGGTTTTACCCGAACCGGACTCGCCAACCAGCGCCACTTTTTCACCTGCGCGAATGTGTAGTGAGAAATCTTTAAACAGGCCGGATGCAGGCTTTCCCTTGGTATTGCCGCCCGCATAGGCAAACGATACCCGGTCAAATTCTATTTCACCGTTCTTGATAGACATCGTTTTTGAATTTGCTTGATCGCATTCCAGATCAGTGATGCGGAATATTTCAGCCATCTCGGCTGCATCAGCCAATGCCGTGAAAAATGTCCGAAAGTTACGTCCAAACTCCCACAAACGCTGCACCAGTATCAGCAAAATGGATTGAAACAGTACAAATTCACCGACCTGAAAATTCCCCTGGCGCCATTTTTCAATCATCAGATAAACCAGCACCAGCTCAATTCCCATGGTCATGATGCCCTGCACTGCAAACGAAATAAACATTAAAATCCAGGCGGTGCGCTTGGCGCGATAGGTCGCTTCCGCCTTATCGTTGATATTGGCCTGTTCAAACTGCTCCAGCGCAAAGCTCTTGACGATAAACATGTTACTGATCGCATCCGAATAAGCGCCTCCCAGTCTGGAATCCCGTTCGGCGACCCGTTTATCGTATTTCAATTTCCAGATGGAATAAGCCACAATCCAGCTGATGAACAAGATCACCCAGATCAGAAAATAAAACGCAAACCGTGGTTGTTGCTGATAAAACAAAGCAAATGCAATGGCGATTCCCAAAACGTTTTGCACCAGCTGGAACATGAACCAGTCCATGATCACTTCGTAGGCGCGCGCAAAGCGACTGGCTTGTTTAATCAGGCTGCCTGAAAACTGGTTTTCAAAGAATTCGTATTTTTGTTGTTTAAGTACAGCAAAACAGCGTTTTTCCAGTAGCTTAACGCCACCGGCGTCTAGCGGAATAATGCCAATTTCAAGCACTCGCCAGGACAACCAGATGCCTGCATAAAACAGCACCACCATCCAGAAATTATGCAACATCATGGCCTGTGTTTGTGGGCTGAATGGCTGGGCAAAACCATTGGCGATATTCTTGTAAAAAACTGGCGAGTAGACCGTTAACACTGTTGCGCTCACTAGTCCGAACAGCACCAGAAACAGGTAAACCCTGTAGTGCCAGGCGACGCGCCAGTATTCCCGGAAAATAATATCCATTGGCGTATTGTAGGGAGTTTTTAATTTTATTGTAAAAAACCTGCGTTCAGGCTTGAAAAGATACAGCCACAACCTCATCCCTGCTATCATGGATTCAGTCTGAATTAAATAAACGTGGAGACCCGCATGAGCGCCGCCGCTAAAATTATTGACATGTACAAGCCTTCTACCTGGAAGGAAAAAGGTCTGAAATGGACCATCGGCATGTTTTTTGTGACCCTGGTTTTGCTGATGTTGCTATTGATGTTTCTCTGGAGTCGCGAGCCAGATCAGTTTGACGTCAACGCCAATGCGCAGCAAATGGCCGAGGAAATGAACGCCAAAGTAGTCAATGGATTTACCACCACGGCTACGCTCTACAAGCTGGTAGACACTCTGCTTGAAAAATCAGGTGGTTTTATCGAAAATGACAAACTTCCGCCCGGCGTGTTTATGGATAACATGCCGAACTGGGAATTTGGCGTGATAACCCAGGCGCGCGATATGTCGCTCACCTTACGCAATGATTTTAGCCGCTCCCAGTCACAGTCCAGCGAAGACGAAGACCTGGTCAATGCCGCAACCAAATTACACACTGATACCAGTCTTTGGATTTTACCTCCAGCGGAAAGCCAATACAGAGATGGGCTTAAATCACTTTTTAATTATCTACGGCGTCTCTCGGATGATAATGATGCGGACGCCCAGTTTTATGCGCGCGCCGACAATCTTGTAGACTGGCTGGGACTGGTAAAAAAGCGTCTGGGATCGCTTTCTCAACGACTTAGCGCCAGCGTAGGCAAGGATCAGCTGAATATTGATCTTGCCGGAGACGCAGAGGCTAAACAATCCACTCCAAGCGCTAGCTCACAACGGGTCAAGACCAGCTGGTTTGAAATCGATGATGTGTTTTATGAGGCGCGCGGCCAGACTTGGGCGCTGATTCATCTTCTCAAAGCAATCGAAATTGATTTTTCATCGGTGCTGGAAAAGAAAAATGCTCGCGTTAGTCTGCGCCAGATTATCCGCGAATTGGAGGGAACGCAGCAAACGGTCTGGAGCCCGATGATTTTGAATGGCAAAGGTTTTGGACTTGTTACCAACCACTCATTGGTGATGGCGTCCTATATTTCTCGCGCCAATGCAGCTCTGATTGATTTGGAAACATTACTGAAAGAAGGATGAAGCAAGGGTAAAGGAAGAGTGAAATAAGGCTAAAGAGAACTAGTGATAAATTGTAATATCCGTATAATGCGCTCAAAATCAGTCATTTTTCATAATTATGCTACCTAAAATTACCCGCACCATCACCTCAATTCTTCCCGTGGACAGTAATCGGGAAGGCTCATGCAGCAACTGTGGCGAATGCTGCAAATTACCCTTCCGTTGCAATTTTCTTAAAGATGATGAGGACGGCAAGTCTTATTGTTCTATTTATAAGATTCGTCCCCTTGTTTGCCGAAAATTCCCACGCACAGCTGCGCAGTTTGAATCGGTTAAGGATGTGTGTACATTTAGTTTTCCAAAATCGTACAATGCGCTCAATAAGGAAAAAACAGGATAATAATAACACGGTGAATCTTGTGCTATTTGCATGAAATCATCCGTTAATCAACCTAATTGTTTTTTATCTGCATGTAATTGTGGAAGTTTTCGATATAATCAGTCAGGTTCTCATCAAGCATCTTGCGATATTCATTGGTAAAATAGTCTATCGTTTCCTGTTTCGCTTTTTGCATTTCTTCCGAATTTTCAAAGCCTGTAGCGCTTAACCAGGCATTAAATCGACTCGCGGCATACAAAAATGAAGCGCTAACCATGCCATTTTTCGCTTCTTCGCCAATCTGGCTGTTTGCCAGATCAATCAAAGCGTCTGCGCGATCATAAAAAGAATTGTCCATTTGCTTCCTTTCCATGGTTTATCCTAAAATCCCAGTTGAGCAGGCTTGAGTGTGCGGCTGTGGTGGTGCAGGTCAAGGCGTAACTGCGCGGAATGGTAATTCCCTTTCAAGCAGCTACAACGCAGGCATGCGCCATCACAGTTGTGCAATCCAGCCTGAAGCGACTTCAGCCTGTGAGAGAGATTAATAATTTGCTATATAAATGATAAATCAAAAGCTTTTTAGCCATCATAGCGTTCAACTGAGGAATTTAGGTTTATGTTGCGGATTGTTCGGCGCACTGGATACAAAGCGTGCTATAGGGCAAGGCCGCCAGTCTTTGCGGGTTGATGGCTTCGCCGCATTGTTCACATTGGCCGTAGCTTCCAGTTTCAATTCTTTTCAAGGCTTGTCGAACCTGGGATAATTCCAGTTCTGTTTCATCCCGCAGTTTTTCCACGACTTCGTCATTTTCACGTTCTATCGCTTGCTCGTCTGAATCGCTGCTATGGGCGCTACTCAGATCCTTCTGTAAATGATCAAGCCGCGTTTGCAGCTCTTTTTGTAGTTTTTCCAGTTCCTTTTTCTGTTGTTCGAACATAACGATGCGCTCTCTTTCGGGTTTTGATCAAATGGACATGGTAATTAAGGGTATAATAACTTATTCGCGTCGCTGTTTGCGCCTAATTCATAGAGATGCCCTTTGATACCATGTGTGAATTATTTACCATGTCCAGCACCCTGCCAACCGAGGCATCATTTTCACTGGATGAGTTTTCCCGGCATGGCGGCCTGACTGATCTGCATAAAGATGGCTGGGGCATTGCCTATTATGATAAGAATGATGCGCGCATCATCAAGGAAGCCAGTTCAGCCAGCGATAGTCCTTATTTGCGTTTTATCAAGGATCATAGTATTCAAAGCAAGTTGATTATCTCGCATATCCGCCTTGCAACCAAAGGCGAGGTTAGCGTGCGTAATACACAGCCCTTTTCTCGCGAACTGGGTGGTAAGTTGCATGTGTTTGCGCATAATGGCGATCTGGATGATTTTTCAAAATTGAATGATGCGCCATTTACGCGGTTTAAACCGATAGGCAATACCGACTCGGAATACGCCTTTTGTTATTTAATGCAGCGCATGGCGATGATCTGGGACCAGGATCAATCTCCTGAGCTGGCGCAACGCATGGCTATCGTCGAAGCATTTGCAAACAAAATCAGAACATTTGGCATCGCCAATTTCATTTATTCTGATAGCGAATACGTCTACATTCACAGTCATAAACGGATTTCCAGCAAGGACAACACAAGCGTGCTGCCCGGACTGCATATTGTTTGTCGCAGTTGTCCGGCGAACAAAACTGGCGAAGTGACTGAAAATGCCGATATCAATGGCCTGACATTGAAAAAAAGCGACAGCGCACTGGCGCAAAAAGTGATCCTGGCCGCCAGCGTGCCTTTAAGCGACGAAAGCTGGCAGGCGCTGGAACCGGGGGAGATTAAAGTCTTTCAGGATGGCAAAATAATTATCTAATCTGAAACATGAGCTGAAATCCGAGCTCCCCGGAATGGATTATCGACAGGGCGTAAACTTCCCATTTGGCCAGCACGGACCTGAAATCGGTTCGCCCAGATTGGCTTCAATCAGACGTTCCCTGGCTTCCAGCAAGCGGCCGACCAGCGCCGGTTCACGTTCGCCATAGGCTTCGTTGTCTTCAACGCGGTTAACCACAATGCCAAGTAATTCAGTGATGGCGTTGCCAACCGAATTCTGTGAAATGGTTACGATAAGACGCCCTTGATCATCCCGGTAAAGAATTTGCTTGTAGGCGGGTCGCCAGCGAATTTCATTGGCAAATTGCGGATCCTGAATGACCTGTTCGCGCAGATCGCGGGCAACCCGGAAAAAGGTGTTATTGCTTAATAACACATCGGCAATCTGGTTAGGAAAATTGGACTGATCAGGAACGCGTTCTTCGCCTGTCGCCACCAGCGAGAAAAAAGTGCGATAGAAATCAAGAAAGCCGCGTAGCACCTGTTCAAATTCATACCAGAAATAGCGATCTTTCAATTTTTCAACACCGCCAATGACTTCCCAGCTCGGCAGACCCTGAGGATAGCCAGTGAGTTTTAGCGCACATTCTTCCGATGGAATCAGTTTTAAAAATTGTAAATCAAGCACATCCAGGAATTCATGATAAACATCGCTCAAATGGCGTAAAAACAGCGTGTTATGTCCGCTATCGGTGAGGTTTGGATTGTTGGCGTCGGCTTCCTTGGCGGTCTTTAGCTCAGCAATCGGGAAGACCATGAAATGATTATGAATCATGCGGATGCTGGGTACGCCAGGCTTGTTCAATGGCCAGGTCGAATCCAGACTCGCCTCGCCGCACAGAATCAGATGCTTTGCAGGATCCGGGTATTTTTCCAGCATATATTCCATCAATATCTGGGTCATCTGGGACCAGACTTTCTTTTGTTGACGGCTCATCTGGTCGCGTCGAACCGGGCGCCCCAATGGGTCTAGTATACGCCTTGAAGTATCCAGAATAATCGAGGTGTCAAACTCGGTGCTGTGCCCGATCAGCTTGCGATACATCAGCAAATCCTCAGGCGTGCGGAACAGTCCGTTTTCTTCAGCAAGGTTCTTCAGATTGGCGGCGCTGTTAAAAAATTCAACTGGCGACATGCCATCCGGAATACTCAGTGACATTGAAGGACGTGGAGTGATGATCTCACGGGGCGTTGGTTTCATTTTTTTTCCAGAGTTTATTTATTGAAAGAAGCAGTCATTGTCATTGATGATTTGGATAATCCTAAATTCCTCAGTTGAACGCTACGATGACTAATAAGCTTATGAATTATCATATATATAGCAAATTATTAATCTCACTCACAGGCTGAAGTCGCTTCAGGCTAGATTGCACAACTGTGATGGCGCATGTCTGTGTTGTAACTGCTTGAAAGGGAATAACCATTCCGCGCAGTTACGCCTTGACCTGCACCACCACAGCCGCACACTCAAGCCTGCTCAACTGAGGAATTTAGGATAATTTGTAGGCGTCTTTTATATTATCCAGTTTGAAAAGTAAACTATTGCAAATTAAATCTCTGTCAGGCGGTTACCAGAATAACCCGGATAGCATCCAGTTTTAATTGAGCGTTTTCCAAATAGCCCAGCAATTGTTGCGCATTTTTTTCAAGCTGCTCTATTTCTTGCTGGCGGATATTCGGGTTGACTTCTGCCAGCGCCTTTAAGCGAGCCACATCGTTTTGTGATTCGTCGAGCAGCGCATTTCTGGCGTGTTCAATGATGTCGGCCTGTTGCGGCGCAGTAAGTTTTTCCGCCTGTTCCGACAATTGCTGAATCTGGGGACGGGCATGCTTGATCAGTTCCAGAAGGGTGCGCTTATTGACCCGCTGAGCGCGTTTATTGATCAGCTCATGGCTCATTACCTGTGTCAGATCATTGTCGCGGTTATCGATGACTTGCCTGACGATCGCATCAGGCAAATAACGATGGACTTGCAGATATTTGGGAGCGGGACAATGTAGCACGGATATGGACTCAAGAATCAGGGTTCCCGGTGGAATGCTCTGTGAGTTAAGCTCAATTGTGCAAAACGTGGCGTTGCCGAATTCACTATGAATAATCATGTCCATCGCGCCACTGACCATGGGGTGCTCCCAGCTCAGAAATTGCAAATCTTCACGCGACAAGGCGGTATTGCGTTGATAGGTTGCCATCACGCCATCTTGCGGTAAACCAGGAAAATGCGCATTCAACATATGGTCGGTGGGTTTGATAATGACGCTATCGCTGCCATGGGTTTGTTGATCGACGCCATACTGGTCAAACACGCTATCCATATAGCGACTCAGCGCGAGCGTATTGCTGATGGCGTTGACTTCATCGATGACCTGCTGCGCCTTCTCTGGACGACATGAATTCAATTCCAGCAAGCGATCTCTTCCCTGTTGCATCTGCCGCTGGGTTTGCTCCGTCAAGCTTTTAACGCGCTCAATAAATCCATCGAATCCTTCAGATGGTTGCAATAACTCGCGCAACAGTTCATGTTCAAAGGTTTCATAGACGCTGTGGCCGACTGAACAAACGCGTCTGAACGCATTCAGCCCCTGATCGTACCAGCGCAGCAAACGCGCCTGTGCGCTGTCTTCAAAATAGGGAATATGAATCTGGATGGTTTGCGTTTGTCCAATACGGTCAAGACGCCCAATGCGTTGCTCCAGCAGATCCGGGTTCAGCGGCAAATCAAACAGTATCAGATGATGCGCAAACTGAAAATTTCGTCCCTCGCTGCCAATTTCGGAACAGACCAGAATTTGTGCGCCCTGTTCGGTATCGGCAAAATAGGCGGCGGCGCGATCCCGTTCCAGAATGCTCATACCTTCATGAAAAACGCTTGGCGTATGGATGGTTTTTAAGCGTAAATGGCTTTCCAGGGCAAGCGCGGTATCTGCATGGGCGCAGATCATCAGTACTTTTTCAGCAGGGTGTTGTTGCAGCCAGTTATCCAGCCAGGCAACCCTGGGGTCATGCTTTATCCAGTTGTCTTTTAGTAGCGTCTCCGGGTGCAGCAAATTTTCCAGGGGCGATTTTACGTCCACTGTATCGTAAGCTTTCGGCCAGGGTAAAGAATGGGTATGCAGAACGCGTTCGGGAAAGCCTTTTACGGTATCCCTTGTATTCCTGAACAGGATGCGTCCGGTGCCGTGCCGATCCAGTAAATCCTGAATGATTTTTTCGGATGGATTTTCTACGGTTGTATCGTTGTCGCTTGTTTGCCGGGCGGCGAGCGCCTCAATAAACTGATCTACTTCCGCCTTGCCGAGGTAATCTTCCAGTTGCGCTAGTTTCTCCTCGTCATCCAGATTAGCCGGGTCGCCAAGCAGCCATTCGACCAATTCATTCACCTTCTGGTAGCCAGCTTCTTCTTTTCTGAACTGTTCAAGATCATGAAAACGATCTGGATCCAGTAAACGCAGGCGCGCAAAATGACTTTCGATTCCCAGTTGCTCCGGCGTAGCGGTCAGTAACAGCAGGCCGGGAATCTGGCGGGCGAGCGTTTCAATACAGACATATTCATTACTGACATGTGTTTCAGACCAACCCAGATGATGCGCTTCGTCTACAATCATTAGATCCCAGCCAGCTTCGATCGCCTGTTGGTGTCTAACGGGGTTTTCGCTTAAAAAGCTCAGACTGGTTAACACAAGCTGGGCGCTTTCAAACGGATTATGGCTTTCAGTATCGCCTTCTTCCTCAATGGCGAAGCAGCGTTCTTCATCCAGAATGGTAAACTTCAGGTTAAAGCGTCGCAGCATTTCCACCAACCACTGATGCAGCAGCGTTTCTGGCGTAACAATCAGCGTGCGTTTAACCCGTTCAGTGAGGATTTGCTGATGCAGTATCAGGCCTGCTTCGATGGTTTTGCCCAGCCCTACTTCGTCAGCCAGCAAGACTCGCGGCGCATGCCGTTGTGCAACCTGGTGCGCAATATAAAACTGATGTGGGAGGATCTGCACACGTGGCCCGAGTAAGCCAAACGCACTCGACTGTTGCAGCCGGTGCAAGTGCTGGAGCGACTCGACGCGTAATTCAAACTGTCGAATTTTACTCACCTGGCCGGCAAATAATCGATCCTGAGGCTGACTGAAATGGGCGAAGCTGTCCAGTTCCAGCTCGTGAATGCGCACGGCGTCGCCCTGCTCATTGCTGGCGACGTAAACAATGCAGTGCTGATGCTCATCATGTCCAGTAACAATGAAACTTGCGCCGCCTTCTATCTGGATAGTCTCACCCACGGGGTATTTGACGCGGTTCAGGGGCGCATTGTCTATGGCATAGACGCGGGTTTCATCCACTGCCGGAAAAATGACCGTCATGTGGCGGCCTTCAATCTGTTCGATAAATCCCAGGCCGAGATCAGCTTCCGTATTGCTTATCCAGCGTTGGCCGGGATGGAATTCAGGTTTGTTCATACAAAATGCAAAAAAATACCCGAGTTGCTAAACACGGGTATATCAGGATGATGTCAGCTTAATTATTTTTTTGCTTGATCAATCATACGGTGAATAATGGGCGCAAGAATAATTTCCATGGCCATACTCATTTTCCCACCAGGAATAACAATAGTATTACGGCGCGTCATGAATGAGTCATGCAGCATATTCAGCAAGTAAGGGAAATCAATACAGAATTTTTGCGGGTTGGCAAAACGGATGACCACAAAGCTTTCATCTGGCGTAGGAATATCGCGTGCAATAAACGGATTGGAGGTATCAACCGTTGGAACGCGCTGGAAGTTGATGTCAGTGCGTGAGAACTGTGGCGCAATGTAATGCACGTAATCAGGCATACGGCGTAAAATGGTGTCAACGATCACTTCCGCATCATAACCGCGCTCGGCGTGATCCCGGTGGATTTTCTGAATCCATTCCAGGTTGACGCTGGGAACAACGCCTACGCCCAGATCAACATATTTTGATACATCTATGCCCTGTTTTTCATCGGCGACCAATCCGTGCAGACCTTCATAAAATAACAGATCGCTGCCTGGCTCAATATCTTCCCAGGGTGTGAATTCACCGGATGACTGATTACAACCCAGGCGTTTATTATGCTCGGCTGCTTCCTCATCATTATGCAAGTAATACCGTTTTTTGCCGACTCCGGTTTCTCCATAATCTTTAAAAATCCGTTCAATCGCGGCAAAATCATTTGCTTCCGGACCAAAATGACTGAAATTATTGTTGCCCTGCGCTTCGGCTTTTTTAACGGCTTCGCCAAATTCAACACGGCTCAGGCTATGAAAACTGTCGCCCTCAACGATAGCAGGATTGATTCCTTCACGGCGAAAGATGTTTTCAAAGGCGCGTTTTACAAAGGTGGTTCCAGCGCCAGATGATCCGGTAACTGCAACAACAGGATGTTTTTGTGACATGGGGATTCCTCAGAGGTTATTTGTAAAAATTCAAAATAGGGTCAGGCATTCTACCCCAACTTGAGGTGAAGCGGAAATTTAAGTCATAGGATATTATAAAGAATGAATACTAAACGAATTTTATGTCATTTTTCCAGACCTGGATCATGTAATCACAAAATCGCAACGACCCTAATTAGGGCATCTCTATTAATTGTCTTTTCGCCCGATTTCTGTGTTGGATGAATTTCTCGGCAACTGCTCCTGCGTTGCTCTACTACGGTACATCCATGTACCTATGCGATCCTCATGTATTACTTATACACTGCGGTTCTCGAAATCCATCCGATGGCGCCCAACGGAAGTGCCCTTGGGGTAAACTCGAACGAATATCCTAATTAATAGAGGCGCCCATTAATATTAAATTTAGTTCAAAATTTTATGGCTTGGGTCTTGACTTGTTTGCGAATTGCATGAACGCAAGAGTTGTCCACAAATCCTGTGGATAAGTCTGTGAATATCCTTGTGGGTTTTGTCGCTTGAGGGCATTGGCGTTGACTTCCTCTCAAATTGGTCAATTTTTAACCAGTTGGTATTATTATATAACTATCAATAGGTTACAGACTTGTCTTGAGATGTTTGTAACAGAATGTCGTCAATGTGACACTTTTGTGACTGGAATTTAAGTCGAATCAGAGGCTGTGAATAAATAGAGTGGATTTTTTTCTGGAATCGAATACCATAAACCCTTGTTAAGCCTAGGTTCAGCCGCAATTATAGGCAAAAATAATGAGTAAATAAAACTATATGAGTAATAATAAAACCCCCGGTATTGGCTTTGTGAGTCTGGGTTGTCCTAAGGCTTTGGTTGATTCGGAACGGATTCTGACCCAGTTACGCGCTGAAGGTTATCAAATCTTGCCGAGCTATGATGATGCCGACCTGGTTGTTATCAATACCTGTGGTTTTATTGACGCTGCAGTCAAGGAATCGCTGGACGCTATTGGCGAAGCGCTCCAGGAAAACGGCAAGGTGATCGTGACTGGCTGCCTTGGCGCTGAATCCGACAAGGTGCTTGATGCCCATCCCGATGTACTCGCCGTGACCGGCCCGCACGCTTATGAGGATGTCATGGGCGCTGTTCATGATCATTTAGAGCCGCCTCATGATCCGTATGTTGATTTAGTACCGCCCCAGGGAATCAAATTAACGCCGCGCCACTACGCTTATCTGAAAATATCCGAAGGCTGTAATCATCGCTGCTCCTTTTGCATTATTCCATCCTTGCGCGGCGATCTGGTGAGTCGCCCGATTGGCGATGTGCTTCAGGAGGCTGAAAATCTGGTAAATGCAGGCGTCAAGGAACTACTGGTGGTGTCGCAGGACACCAGCGCCTACGGTATTGATAACAAATACCGCACCGGCTTCTGGCAAGGACGCCCGGTAAAAACGCATATTCAGCAACTGGCTGAAGAGCTGGGTAAACTGGACGCCTGGGTGCGCCTCTATTATGTTTATCCTTATCCGCATGTTGATAAATTGATTCCTCTCATGGCGCAAAACATCAATGAACAAGCAAACGCCAAAGGCATTCTGCCCTATCTGGATATACCATTTCAGCACGCCAGTCCGCGAATCTTAAAGGCTATGCGTCGTCCGGCCCATGCTGAAAAGGTTTTAGATCGCATTCAGTCATGGCGTGAAATCTGTCCTGATTTAACCATTCGCAGCACCTTTATTACCGGCTTTCCCGGAGAAACAGAAGCTGATTTTGAATTACTGCTGGATTTTTTGCGCGAAGCGCAGCTTAACCGCGTTGGCTGTTTTGCTTATTCGGAGGTAGACGGCGCCCAAGCTAACGACCTTCCCAACCCGGTGCCTGAAGAAGAAAAGCAGCATCGCCTGGAGCGTTTTATGGAAGTGCAGGCAGAAATCAGCGCCGCACAACTGGCTTCAAGAATTGGACAGCGCATCACCGTACTGACCGATGATACGGTACAGGGAGATACTGCAAAAGAAGATATCACCATCGCGCGCAGCGCCGCCGATGCGCCCGAAATTGACGGCCAGGTTTATATTGAAGGTGAACTACTGGAGCCGGGCCAATTTGCACAGGTTGAAATCACTCATGCGGATGAGCATGACCTGTGGGGCAGGCTAGTCTAACTTAATGCCTCAAGCGCCGGCAAATAGGGATAGCCCAGATCATGCGCAACTTCTTTATGCGTCACCTTACCATGTATGATATTCAAGCCGTTACATAAATGCTCATTATCCAGCATGGCTTGTCGGTAGCCTTTATCGGCGATTTCCAGCGCATAAGGCAGGGTTGCATTATTCAGCGCGTAGGTGGAAGTGCGCGGCACAGCGCCGGGAATATTGGCGACGCAATAATGCACAACGCCATCGACGAGAAATGTTGGATTGGCATGGGTAGTGGGACGGGAAGTTTCAAAGCAACCGCCCTGGTCAATTGCGACATCGACCAGCACCGCTCCCTGTTGCATCCTTTTAACCATCGCAGCGCTCACCAGTTTGGGCGATTCAGCGCCAGGAATCAGCACGGCGCCGATCACCAGGTCGGCTGCAAGCACATGCTGTTCGAGCGTTTCCCTGGTTGAATAAACCGTGTTGGTGGTGCGTTTGAATTGCCGCCAATGGTTTTCCAGCGCATCCGGGTTGCGATCCAGAACAGTCACATCGGCTCC